>NZ_JARGEE010000204.1:0-16228 GCF_033794485.1 Streptomyces sp. MB09-02B | reverse complement strand
GGGAGGGGAGCGGGGGCAGGGTGCCGTGGGCCAGGTCCAGGCGGAGGAAGCGGGCGGAACGGCTCGGCGTGTAGCCCCGCCGTCGCGCGAACGCGCGGTTCTCCGGGGTGTCCAGCACCCAGGACAGCAGCCGCCACGCGCCCACCGCCGTCAGCCGCTCCTCGGCGGTGCGCGCCAGCAGAGCGCCCGCGCCCCGGCGCAGATGATCGGGGTGCACGTACACGTTCAGGTAGCCCTGGCCCGGTACGGGGCTGTCGTCGGCGATGCCCAGCTGCGCGGTGCCGATCACCTCGCCGTCCGCCTCGGCGACCAGCTGCCGGTAGTGGGCCTCGGGAGTCGCATGGGTGACGTCGTGGAGCAGGGACTCGGCGGTGCTGACCATGAAGGGCAGAGCGCGCCGTCGTACGTCGGCGAAGGCCTCGGCGTCCGCCGGGTCGGCGGCGCGGAGGTCGCGCACGATCAATGTCATGTGAGCGCACGGTACGCGGGCGGCGCCGGGAGTCGCCTCCGATTTTCCGGTGGGTACGGGACAATCGCCGCGTGACCTTGAAGATTCGCATCGTGGAGGGGGGCGCGCCCTATGAGCAGGTGCGCGCCCAGATCTCGGAACAGGCCCGCTCCGGCGCGCTGCCCGTGGGGTACCGGCTGCCGACCGTACGGGGGCTCGCCGAGCAGCTCGGGCTCGCGGCCAACACCGTCGCCAAGGCGTACCGGGCGCTGGAGACCGACGGGGTGATCGAGACGCGGGGGCGCAACGGGACGTTCGTGGCGGCGGCCGGCTCCGCCGCGGAGCGGGAGGCCGCGGCAGCGGCGGGGGCGTACGCGGAGCGGGTGCGCCGGCTCGGGTTGGGCGAGGCGGAGGCCCTGGCGGTGGTCCGCGACGCCCTGCGGGCCGCGTACGCGGAGTAGGACCCGGAGGCGGGGCCCGCACCGGTGGCTCAGGTACGCGCCGGCCGCCGCGGTCGCGGTGTGCGGGTCGGCCGCAGGCCCGCGCTCCGTGCCGCGCTCGCGAACGTCCTCGCGTCCTCCACCGCCGCCGCGTGGGGGTCGTTGTTGAAGTAGACGTAGGCGTCGGCGGTGGTGGGCCAGGTGTCGGCGATGCGGTGGGCCCAGGTTGTCAAAGCGTGGCGGCCGTAGTGGGGCCAGGGGCGGGCCCGGCCGTGGTGGAGGCGGAGGTAGCACCAGTCGGTGGTGCGCCAGAGCGGCGCGGCCGGGCGGGAGTGGGCGTCCGCCCAGCACAGGGCAGCGCCCCGGGACTCCAGGATCTCGCGGACCTCGGCGGTCCACCACGAGTCGTGGCGGGGCTCGACAGCGATCCGGGTGCCGGAGGGGAAACAGCCCAGGCAGGTGTCCAGGAGAGCGGGGTCGGCCTGTAGCGTCGGGGGGAGTTGCAGGAGGATCGGGCCCAGACGGTCGCCCAGCCCCTGTGCGTGGCTCATCAGACGGTGCACCGGCTCCTCGGGATCCCGCAGGCGCTTGATGTGCGTCAGGTACCGGCTCGCCTTCACCGCGACCACGAAGTCCCGGGGCACCCGGCCCCGCCACGCCTCGAAGTTCTCCCGCGTCGGCAGCCGGTAGAACGCGTTGTTGAGCTCGACCGTCGCGAAGTGCGCCGCGTACTCCTCCAGCCACAACCGGGTGGGGCAGCCCTCCGGGTAGAGAGCGCCCCGCCAGTCCTTGTACTGCCACCCCGACGTACCGACGAACAGGGTCATACGTCCATGAAACACCCAAGCGGGACCGCCTACAGGTACAGGCCCGCGTCCGCCCCGCCCCGCGGCTCCGGGAGCGACGTCGGTGACGTGCCGCGACGCAGCGCGTACAGCTCGGCCAGGGTCGCGCCCTCGCGGCCGACACCCTCGTCCGTGCCGAGCCAGGACACCGCCTCCGCCCGGGTCAGCGCGCCCACCTCGATCCGGGCGAGACAGCGGCCGGGGCGGACCACGGCCGGATGAAGGCGCTCCAGGTCCTCGTTGGTGGTGACGCCCACCAGGACGTTGCGGCCCTGGCCGAGCAGGCCGTCCGTCAGGTTCAGCAGCCGGGAGAGCGCCTGGCCCGCCGTGTGCTTGGCCTCGCCCCGGATCAGTTCGTCGCAGTCCTCCAGCAGGAGCAGCCGCCAGCGGCCCTTGCCCGCCGCGTCCTCCTCGCCGATCGCGATGTCCATCAGATAGCCGACGTCGGAGAAGAGCCGCTCGGGGTCCAGGACACAGTCGACCTGGCACCAGTCCCGCCAGGAACGCGCCAGCGTGCGCAGCGCGGAGGTCTTGCCGGTTCCGGGCGGGCCGTGCAGCAGCAGGAGGCGGCCCGCGATGTTCTCCGGGGTCGTCTTCATCAGGCGGTCCATCGCGTCCGCCACCGGGGCCGTGTAGTTCGGCCGTACCTCTTCCCACGTACCCGCCGAGATCTGCCGGGTGGTGCGGTGCGGGCCCCGGCGCGGCGAGACGTACCAGAAGCCCATCGTCACGTTCTCCGGCTGCGGCTCGGGTTCGTCGGCCGCGCCGTCGGTGGCCTGGCCGAGCACCTTCTCCGCCAGCTCGGCGGTGGTCGCGGTGACCGTGACGTCGGCGCCGCGGTTCCAGCGGGAGATCAGCACCGTCCAGCCGTCGCCCTCGGCGAGGGTCGCGCTGCGGTCGTCGTCGCGCGCGGAGCGCAGTACCCGGGCGCCCGATGGCAGCAGGGTGGCCCCGGACCGTACCCGGTCGATGTTCGCCGCGTGCGCGTACGGCTGCTCGCCCGTCGCGAAACGGCCGAGGAACAGCGCGTCGACGACATCGGACGGGGAGTCGCTGTCGTCGACGTTGAGCCGGATCGGCAGTGCGTCGTGTGGGTTGGCAGACATGTCGCCATGATCCGTCACCGAGGGCTCCCCGTGCATCCGCTTTCCGTAGTGCGCCGGTGGTGTCCGCCCGTGAGCCCTCCGATTGCTCGGGCGTTCACCGACGGAACCTCCCCCAGCAGGGGTCCGCGCGGTTACTGTTGCCCATGATGGGACGTCATGGGTGGATTGCGGGGGACCGGCGGTGGCGGCTCACCGCGCTTCTGGGCGTGGGGGTGGCGGCGCTGGCCCTCGTCGTGACCCTGCTCAACACCCTGCCGGGCGACGGCAGCACCGCCGGCACCACGCGCGACGGCGACAAGGTGCACGGCACGCCCGCGACCCCGCCGGGGGACACCGGACCCAGTGTGGGCTGGGGTTTCACCCACACCCAGTTCAGCGCGGACGAGGGCAGCAAGACGGCTGTCGAGCGCGTCGAGGAGCGGCTCGGTGAGCGGCCCCTGCCGCAGATCCAGCACATCATGGGCTGGGGCGCGGACAATCCCGAACCCGTCGAGGGGCGTTACGACTTCGAGGAGATGGACCGGCGCATCGACTTCGTCCGCGCCACCGGCGGCACCCCCGTCGTCACCCTGTGCTGCGCGCCCGACTGGATGAAGGGCGGAAGGCCCGGCGCCGACAAGACCGACTGGAGTCAGGCCGCGCTGGAGACCGAGCCCGAGCCCGAGCACTTCGCGGACTACGCCGCCCTCGCCGCCACCGTCGCCAAGCGCTACCCGGACGTACGCCACTTCATCGTCTGGAACGAGTTCAAGGGCTTCTGGAACGACGCGGAGGCCCGCTGGGACTACGAGGGGTACACCGAGCTGTACAACCTCGTCCACAAGGCCCTGAAGAAGGTCGACGAGGACATCATGGTCGGCGGGCCCTATCTCGTCATGGACAGTGTCGATCCACGGCAGAAGCAGGACGCGTCGACCTCCCTGAAGGGGCCGTGGGGCGCCCTGGACCAGCGGGTCCTCGACGCCTTCGACTACTGGAACGAGAACAAGGTCGGCGCCGACTTCGTCGTGGTGGACGGGTCCAGTTACACCAGGGACGACGAGCTGGTCCCCGACGAGTTCGCCGCGACCGACAAGTTCACGGCCGTGAGCCGGTGGGTGCGGGAGAGGTCCGGCGATCTGCCGCTGTGGTGGGCGGAGTACTACGTCGAGCCCGCCGACGCCGCCGACAACCGGCACGGCTGGTCCGAGAACCGCCGCGTCGCCGTCCAGGCCTCCGGGCTGATGGCCATGGCCAAGGGCGGCGCCTCCTCCGGGTTCTACTGGAACCCGGAGGAGAAGAGCGGCGAGTGCCCAGGGTGCCTGTGGACGCCGACCGACAAGCGTGACGGCGGACGCGAACTGCCCATGTACGGGCTGCTGTCCCGGTTCAGTGCGGAGTTCCCGCCGGGGACGACGTACGAGACGGTGTCCGTCGCGGCGGACGACAAGCCGAACGTGCGCGTGCTGGCCGACGACAAGGCCGTGCTCGTCGTCAACACCCTCGACCGCAGGATCAGTGCGGAGATCGACGGGAAGAAGTTCGACATGGGGGCGTACGAAACGAAGTGGCTCGACAGGTAGTCGGGTAACCGCGCGCCGGTTGTGGCTGGTCGCGCAGTTCCCCGCGCCCCTTTCAGGGGCGCTACGGCGCGCCCATCGTCAGGAACCTCTGCACCAGTGACGCCAGCAGCAGGGCCAGCAGCGGCAGGCTGAACCAGAAGCTGCTCTGCAGCCAGCGGAGCTGGCGGACGCTGGGGCGGACGGCCACGCGGACCATCTCCCGGACGCTCAGCAGCACGATCAGCGCGATCGCGGCCAGGCCGCCCACCACCGACCACGGGGTCCAGGTGACCTGCGGGCCGATCGGGCCGGGATCGGGGTCCGGGGTCTTCCCGGGCTGGTCGCGCAGGGCGAAGACCGTGGCGTCGCTGTTGGAGAAGACCTTCTCGATGTCGGCACGCTCGTCGAGGTTCCGGATGAGCCGGGAGTCCCAGTTCGCCGGGTAACCGGCGTCCATCTGGAGGTTGGTGGCCTGGCTGCGGTTGACGATCAGGAACGAGCCCGCGCCCGCGTCCTTCAGGGCCTTGGCCACACCGGACACCAGGACCGGGTCGATCGGCGCGAGCGTCGGCACGTACTCGACCTTCTCCATGTCCCGGGCGCCCCACGGCATCGCGGGCGTCACGTTGTTCACCGGGTCGTCGCTGAGCCAGAGCAGCCGTACCGTCGGGTCGTCGTGGGCGTAGACGTACTCCATGGCGGCGACCTCGCCCGGGCGGACGCGCTCGAAGGGCTCGTTGCCCCAGCGGGCGACCAGGAAGCCGCCGATGAGGACGAGACCGGCCATGAGGGCGGCCAGCGGGGCGAGGCTCCGTCGGTCCTTGTCGCGTTCCCCGGTGGTGACGCCGGTGCGCGGGAAGAGGGCGAGCGCGGCCAGCAGCGCGGCGCCCGGCAGGGCGAACATGAAGACCCGCAGGGCCATCTCACCGCCGTACGACTGCATGCCGAAGCCCAGGAACGGCACGAACGTCAGGACGAGCAGGGAGCGTTCGCGGTACCTGTTCGCGCGGCGCCGCCAGAAGCCGTAGCAGGCGAGGAGCATGACCGTGCCGGCGAGGGCCACGCGCGCGTACAGCACGAGCTTGTGGGTCGAACTGCCCTCGCCGATCCGGCCGGAGACCGAGGAGGTGACGTTGCCGCCCACCCCGCCGACCCCGCCGAAGAGTTCGTCGAAGTGGCCCGACCAGTACGGCTCGGCGAGGAAGCCCACCCAGACCGCGACCAGCACGGCGAACAGGATGGGCAGACCGCGCAGTTCCGAGCGGCCGATCAGGACGAGGGCCGCGAGGACGCCCAGCATCACGAACGGGGTGAGCTGGTGGGCCGGGACCGTCGCCGCGTACAGCGCGATCAGGACGGCCAGGAGGACCGCGCGTTGGCGGCGGTCCGTCGGCTCCACCTCCGCCTCGCCGGGGCGCACCTTGCCCCACAGCATGTGCGGGGCGCGGAACCAGACCAGGAGGATCGCGACGAAGACCAGGTAGAGGAGGTAGGTGAAGCCCTGGGGGGAGAAGTAGTCCTGGCCCACCCAGCCGCTCAGGACGAAGATCCAGACCCCCGTCCACCGGGCGCGCCAGCTCGCCCGCATGTGGCGGGCGAGGAGGAACATCGGGGCCAGGTAGAGGAGTTGGACGGCCGTCGGCCACCAGCGGATGATCTCGGTGAAGTCGGTGACCCCGCAGGCCCGCGCCACGAACGCCGCCGCCGCGAAGAATCCCGGCCAGCTCCAGCGGGCGTCCAGGTCGGGTACGGCCGTGCCGGTGCGGTCGATGTAGTCGATGAAGCCCAGGTGCTGCCAGGCCGTCGCGAAGCGGGGTTCGGTCTCGATCACGGCCGGCAGCGCGTGCAGCGAGAACACGGTGGCCAGGAGGGTGATCAGCAGCAGTCCGCGGTGCTCCCGGGCCGGCCACAGCAACGAGGCGAACACCACGGCCAGCAGGGCCGCCCCGACCAGCGTCGGCGTGGGCAGCACGGAGATCAGACCGAGGCCGCCCATGCGGTCCAGGTCGGAGTCGTCCAGCGCCAGCGCGGGCACCCAGTAGAGCAGCAGCGCGGAGAGCAGCAGGAGGCCGAGGACGACCCTGGTGGTCGTGGGGTGCGGCAGTCGTTCGCGGAGGGGCACCCGGGGTGCCTCCTGGGCGGACGGCGCCTCCTCGGACGGCGCTGCCGCCGGCTCCCGTACCCACTTCTCCAGCGTCTCGGCCTCTCGTGCGACGTCCGGTTCCCGTACGGCCTCTTCGAACGGAGCGTCCCCCTCCGGGGCCTGCGCGGGACCCGGTGAGGACTCCGAGCCCGGCTCGCGGGCCTCCACCGGCAGGCCCAGCGAGGACGGAGGCCTGAGCGGACGCGTCGGCCGGTCCTGGGCCCAGGCCGGCCGGTGGTCCCCGCGCGGCACCACGGTTCCGGTGGGCGGGGTGCCGGGGCCGGGCCGGACGTCCGGGCGGCGCTCCAGATGGTCGAGGTCGACGTGGACGCCGAGGGCGAGGGTGTCGGAGTCCAGGCCCCGGGACCAGGCGCCGCTCTGCTTCTTCGCGGCGGAGGCCACCCGGCCGAGGTCGGCGAGGTCGCCGTCGGGCGCCGCGTCCGCGGGCACCTCGGCGGGCCCGGCGATGCGCAGGATCCGGTACAGCCGTGGCGCGGCGATCAGCACGATCACCGCGAGGCTGGAGATCTCGGCGACGCCCGCGCCGGTCAGCCCCATCCGGGGCAGCAGGACCAGGGTCAGGCCGAGGACCAGGACGCACAACAGACCCTGCAGCCAGGCGAGTCCGGCCGTGCGGCTCTGGGCGCGCAGCACCGCGAAGTACGTCTCCATGACGACCCGCAGGACCGCGCCGACCGCGAACCAGCGCAGCAGCGGGGTCGCCGCGTCCGCGTAGCCCTGCCCGAAGACGGCCAGGATCCAGGGCGCCCCGAAGAACAGCACCGCGCACACCGGCAGCATGATCCGGGCCATCCGCTTCAGCGCGGCCCGGGTGTTGGCGGCCAGGCGTCCCGGGTCGTGGGCGCCCTCGACGGTCAGGGAGGCGCCCATGTTGATGGCGAGCAGATTGACCGTGCCGCCGATGGTGGTGGTGATGTAGAAGTACGCGTTGTCGGCGGAGCTGACCTGGGCGGCGACGATCACCGGGACCGCGTAGACGACCGCGAGGGAGAAGAGCGAGCCGGTGTAGTCGCCGGCGAGGAAGCGGCCGATCTCCTTCCACGACGGCGGGTGCGCGCGGTCGGCGGTGGCCGCCACATGCCTCGGGATCAGCCGCCGGAACACCAGCCAGCCCAGTGGCAGCACGGACATCGCGATCGCCGCGACCCAGGACACGAAGACGCCCATGGTCGGGATCGCGGCGGCGAACACCACGAGGAGCACCAGCTTCACCGCCGAGAACACGGTGTTGCCGACCGGCACCCACACCGCGCTGCGGAGCCCCGTGAGCACCCCGTCCTGCAGCGTCAGCGTCGACCAGGCGACCACCGCGAGCACGAAGAACACGGCGTAGAGCGGATCGTGCAGAAAGCTGTACGACGACCCCCACAGACCCAGCGTCAGCAGGAACGCCCCCGCCGCGAGCGCCACGACCACCGAACTGCCCGCGTACGTACGGAAGATCAGCCTTCCGGTGTCGCGCCCCGCGACCGGGATGAACCGGGCCAGGGCGCCCGTCAGCGTCAGCGCGGTGAGCCCGGCGAAGAGCTTCATCGCGGCGATCGCGGCGGAGCCCTGACCGACCGAGGCCTCGGTGTAGTAGCGGGCGGCGGCCAGCCAGAAACCGAGGCCGAGCACGGCCGAGATACCGGTGTTCAGCATCAGGGCGTAGGCGTTGCGGAACAGCTGGTCGCCCCCCGCCCCCCGGCCCAGCCCGGGCAGACGCAGCCTTCGGCCGGGGCGGGGCGCGGGCCCGGTCTCCTCGGCCGGGGTGGCCTCGGCCTCGTGAGCCGTGGTGGTCGTCGTGTCAGACACGGGAACGGATGGCCTTCCGGACCTGTCGTGCTCTTCGGACCATGGCGTACCCCTTGGTGAGGGCACGGTCCCGGGCGAAGGTGCGGGCGATCGCGCGGCCCTCGACGAGCCGTTCGAACTCCGCGATGCCCGTGGAGCGCCGCACGGTCACCCGCCGCAGCGCGTACGGGCCCTGCGCGCGCCGGGCCAGCGCGTTGCCGACCGCCAGCGACTGGGCGAACCCCGTCTCCCGCACCGCGACGCGCACCCGGCGGCTGGAATAGCCGTACGGGTAGGCGAAGGAGACGGGCCGGGTGCCCAGTTCGTCGGCGACGATTCTCCGGCAGCGCCGCAGCTCGAACCGGAGCCGGTCGTCGTCCAGCATGTCGAGCTGCGGGTGGGTGTGGCTGTGCCCGCCGATCTCCACGCCGTGGTCGGCGAGCTCGCGGACCTGGTCCCAGCCGAGCATGGTGTCGAGGGCCTCGCCGTTGTCGTGGGGGCCCTCGATCCAGCCCGTGGTGACGAACAGCGAGGCCGCGAAGCCGTGCTTGGCGAGCACGGGCAGGGCGTGCCGGTGCACGCCCGCGTAGCCGTCGTCGAAGGTGATCAGCACGGGCCGGGCGGGCAGCGGGCGGCCGGACCGCCAACTCGCCGCCAGATCCGCGGTGTTCACCGGGGTGAGGCCCAGGTCGTCGATGAGCGCCATCTGTTCCGCGAAGGCCTCCGGGGTCACCGACAAATCCCTGGTGGCGTCGTTCGGTGCGGTGGACACCGCGTGGTACATCAGGATCGGCACGGCCGCTGCCGCCGTCCCCGTCGTCTCCGTCATGACGAGCCCCCCTCGCCCCCCTTGCCGACCGGGCCGCCCTCGCCGACCGGGCCGCCCTCGCCGACCGGGATCTCGCCGACCGAGAACGTGACCCCGCCCCTGCGGGCCCGGACGCTCCCGACAACGTACCCCCCGGCGGCCGCCGCCACGCCCGCGACGATCGCGCCCGCACGTCCCGCGCCGCCCGCGCGGCCGAGCAGGGCGTCCCGCAGCCCGCGCGCGATCCCGGCGGGCAGCACCCGGGTGGTGTACCGGCGCTCCGACTCCAGTCCCTTGTCCGCGCCCACGCTCCGGGCCACCAGTGCCTTCGACAGGCCCTCGGCGTACGTGCGCGCCCGGAAGTACCCGAAGCGTTCCCGTGCACCGGGCACCCGGTGGTGGATCACCGCCCGGTCGTCGAGCAGCAGCACCGCCTCCGGCCGGGCCCGGGAGAGCCGGATGCACAGCTCCGTCTCCTCGCAGCCCAGCGGGCGCTTGTCCCCGTCGCGGCCGATACCGGTGGCGAAGCCCCCGGCCGCGTCGAAGGCGCTGCGGCGGAACGAGGCGTTGCCGCCGAGGACGTTGCGGACCTGGGCGACACCGCCGGGCAGCCCTTTGTAGGCGCAGCCCACCACCCAGTCGAACTCCTCGGGGAACCAGGCCGGGCGGCGGCCGGATGCCCACACGGGCACCGTTCGGCCGCCGACGGCCATGACCCGGGGGTCGGCGTATCCCTCGACGAAGTGGTGCAGCCAGTCGCGCTCGGCCACGGCGTCGTCGTCGAGGAAGGCGATGATCTCCCCGTAGGAGGCGGCGATGCCCGTGTTGCGGCCGGCGGACAGCCCGCGGGGGCCCGCGTTGGCGAGCACCCGCACCTCGCCGCTCTCCTGGTGTTCCTTGTACTCCCTGGTCAGACGTTCGAGGAGGACCTGGTTGTGGTCCACCACCAGGAGCGTCTCCAGGGCCGGCCGGGACTGGGCGCGCACCGAGGAGACCGCCGCGAGGATGTCCTCCCAGCGGTCCTCCGTGTACACACAGATCACGACCGAGACGGTCGGCTCGTTCAAGACGCCTCTCCCCGCCCGGCGGTGAGCATCGTCGGGTTCGAACGGCGGCGCAGGGCACGCCGGTTGGAGCGCTCCTTCAGGATCACCTTCAGCACCCGCAGTCCGTCGCGCACGGCCCGCAGATTGCTCGCGCCGTGGATGCGCAGGTACTCGTGGCTGGGGATCTCCTGCACCTTCAGGCCCGCCTTGACGACCCGGATGTTCATCAGGGTCTCCACCTCGAAGCCGGTGCAGTCGAGGTCGATCTTGTCGAGGCAGTGCCGCCAGAACGCGTTGTAGCCGTAGCACAGGTCGGTGTAGCGGGCGCCGAACTTGCGGTTGACGGTGGTGCACAGGGCCCAGTTGCCGAGCTTGCGGATCGGGGTCATGTCGTCGGTGCCGCCGCCGTTGGCGAAGCGGGAGCCCTTGGCGAAGTCGGCGCCCGAGACGAGGGCGGAGACGTACGACACGATCTCGTGGCCGTCGGCCGAGCCGTCCGCGTCGACCATCACGATGATGTCACCGGTGCACGCCTCGAAGCCGGTGATCAGGGCGTCGCCCTTGCCCTTGCCCTGCTGCGGGACGACCTTGACGTCCGGCCAGAGTTCGCGGGCGACCTCGACCGTGTTGTCGGTGGAGTTGCCGTCGACCAGGACCACCTCGTGGATCCAGCCGGGCAGTGTCTTGAAGACGTACGGGAGGTTCTCCGCCTCGTTCATGGCGGGGATCACCACGCTCACCGGTGGTGCGATGGCCAGGTGGTTGGAGATCGGCCGGTACTTCGCGAGCGCCGACGTCTCGGCGCCGCTGGTATCGGATTCGGATATGGCCGGGCGCAGAACTGAGCTCATGAGTCTGGTCCCTCTCGTCCGGTGAACCACCCGCCCCTGGGTGGTCCGGAATGTTGTCCGGTTCGAAAGGGGGGTTCTCACTCACGGCACGGCGAAGTCGATCTCCGTGCATGCCGGGTGAGCTGGCAAAGCCGGCCGACTGTCGCGACTCGGCAGTCGGTCGCGCGGAACGACTCGGTAAACGGTGTGGTCACCGAGCACGGCACCCCCCTACCGCGCCCCACGCCGGGACCGCCGCGCTCCTTGAGCCCTCCCCTAGGAGCATGTGCCGACGGCACCGATGCGGGTGTAAGTACAACGATGCAAGACGGTATTGATGATTGAGACCATATGGCAAGACCTCTTACGAGGTCTCACGTTTTTGTAGATGTGTCCGTTACCTGACCCCCCGATCGGAATTTCCCCATCCGCTTCAACAATTTATCGGCAGGTTCGAACAGTTCCGGTCGAGCCAGGACCGTGTTCCGCAAGGCCCGGACCGGTGCCCGTCGCGCCCGGTGCCCGAGCGCCACCGGATGGCGCCGGGTGACCCACCCCTCCGACACCGAGATCTCCCGGGTCTTCAGGGAATCCTTGTACTGCTTCTGCCCCCGGCCCAGATCCAGGTAGGCGATGCCGTCGGCGGCGCCCTCCTCGGCCATGTGCAGATGCAGCAGCAGCCCCGGCGAGAACCTCGAGAACGCCGGGTCGTACGCCGGGAACCAGCATGTCAGCACCCGCTCGGAGCGCAGTCCGAAATGCGCCGCGGCCGGCTCGCCGTCCGCGTACAGCACGGACAGCTGGCCGGCGAAGGAGACGGAGCGGGTGTGGAAGAGCCGGTGCACCAGCCGGGTGATCCACGGGTGCGCGAAGCGGTCGCTGCGGCCCGTCCTGCGGTACTGCGCCGACTTCCAGGCCATCAGGGTGCGCAGGGCCTTCGGGTCGCGCTCGTCGTGCACATAGCGCACCTCGCTCACCGCGCGGCCGAGCCTGCGCTCCTTGGCGAATGTCGAGCGGACGAACTTCGGCGAGCGGGCGCGCAGTTGGCCGAGATAGACCTCGTAGCCCTGTTCCAGGTCCATGACCGGCGAGGGGAAGCTGTCGGTGACGTGCGCTGCGAACGGTGTCTGGCCCTCCGCCAGGTGGTCGAACTCCCACACCGCGAGACCACAGGCCCGCAGCAGCTCCTGGGCGTCCCAGGTGAAGCCGGGGCGGTGCACCACGCCCTGGCAGTCGGAGAGGCCGAGGCCGACGGCTCTGCCCACCCCGACGGTGGATCTCTGGTACGGGAAGAAGGCCGCCGGCTCGCCGCCCTCCCGCACGACCGCGATCCGTACGCCGCGCCGGCAACTGCCCACCGCGAGGGCGAACTCCGGGGACAGGAACGGGTTCGCCAGTTCGGGAGCGCCGTGGAGGTGGGCCTTCGACTGCAAAGCGGTCCAGGCCGCCCGGTCGGCGGCCGTCAGCTCGCCGGGGCGGTACACACTGATGTCCACGTCTCAGGTCCGTCTTCTCTCCGTACGGCCGCGCAGGCGCCGTACCAGACTCGGCAGGATGACGAGCGAACTGATCACGGTCACGGCCGTGATCCCACGGGTCACCGACCACGAGTGGGTGGCGATCATGCCCTGGGCGACGAGGAGGTTCACCGCGATCGCGCCCGCGAGGGACGTCACGACCCGGCCGAACGGCTCCAGTCCGCGCAGTACGGCCCCGATGGCGGCTCCTGGCGCGACGAGGAGGAAGAACAGGGTGAACGGGCCGCGCAGCACCGAGTCGGTGTCGGCGTACGCGAGCACCGCGCCGACCCCCGCCACGGCCGCGGCCACGCCCGCCAGCAGCGGCCCCCCACTGCCTGACAACGATGGCTTGATACGCAAGGTCTGCATTGGCGACTTTGCCCCCTGAAGCGCCGGATGCCGGGCTTCAATGTCGCTCAGTCGGCGCGGGGGAGTCAATACGTCGAGACCGGCCACGCCCGACCGTACGCCCAATCGTCATGCCTCGGCGGGAGAATGCGCGGTCGCACACGAGGAATCCCCGGAGGCGACCCGCGCCTCCGGGGACACTTCTCTCACTGTGCGGCCGTCGTCCTTACGGGACGATCTGCAGCAGGCGGTTCGGGGAACCGGTGCCGGGGCCGGTGACCTTGCCGGTCACGGCACCGGCGGTCAGGGCCGAGGCGACCTGGGCCGGGGTGGCCGAGGTGTGGCCGGCCAGGTAGACGGCGGCCGCGCCCGCGACGTGCGGCGTCGCCATCGAGGTGCCCGAGATGGTGTTGGTCGCGGTGTCGCTGGTGTACCAGCCGGCCGTGATCGACGAACCCGGGGCGAAGATGTCCAGGCCCGAGCCGAAGTTGGAGTAGCTCGCCCGGGCGTCCGTGCTGGTGGTGGCGCCGACCGTGATCGCCTCGGTGACGCGGGCGGGGGAGTACGAGGAGGCGTTGGCGCTGCTGTTGCCGGCCGCGACGGCGTAGGTCACGCCGCTGGATATGGAGTTGCGGACGGCGGTGTCGATGGCGGCGGAGGCACCGCCGCCGAGCGACATGTTGGCGACGGAGGGGCCGCTGTGGTTCGCGGTCACCCAGTCGATACCGGCCACGACACCGGCCGTGGTGCCCGAGCCGGCGTTGTTGAGCACGCGCACGGCCACGATCTTCGCCTGCTTGGCGATGCCGTAGGTCGAGCCCGCGATGGTGGAGGCGACGTGCGTGCCGTGACCGTTGCCGTCCTGCGCCACATTGTCGCCCGAGACGGCGTCGTAGCCGTTGAACGCCCGGCCGCCGAACTGGGAGTGCGAGATGCGTACGCCGGTGTCGATGACGTACGCCGTCACGCCGCTGCCCGCGCTGTCCGGGTAGGTGTACGTGCCGGAGAGCGGCAGCGATGCCTGGTCGGAGCGGTCCAGGCCCCACGGGGCGTTGGTCTGGGTGGCGTCGACGGTGAAGACCTGGTCCTGCTCGACGGAGGCGACGTCCGGGTCGGCGGCGAGTCTCCTCGCCTCGGTCGCGGAGAGCTTGGCGGAGTAGCCGTTGAGCGCGGACTTGAAGGTCCGCTTCACCGAGCCGCCGTACTCCTCGACCAGGTCCTTGCCGGCGCTCGACGCGGCCTTGAGGCCCGCGCTCTTCTTGAGCGTGACGATGTAGCTGTCCTTGACGGCGGTGGGGGAGTCCGCCGCGAGCACCCTGCCCTCGGCCGGGGCGGCCTGGGCGGGGAGCGCGGTCAGACCGCCGAGCAGGGCGGCGGTCGCCATGGTGGTGACGGCGGCGACGCGGTGGTTCTTGCTACGCAGGTGTGCCATTACGAGGGTTTCCTCCTCATAGGCGACGCGCGTCTGGGTGGGGCGCGCGTTCGTGGGGGGTGCGCGCGGGAATCACGCGCACGACCGGGAGCGTCGCGTTCCGCTCGCGGCTGTAAGCAGACTGGGTGCTCTACGGGTGTAGCTCAAGAGAGTTGAGGCGTTGTCATGTTTCTGTCACATGCCTGAAATCGAACGCGGGTGGAACACGGTGGGTACGATCGCTTGCGGGCGGGAAAGTATTGACATGAACACTTCCGATCAACACGTGTAGTTGCTACGACGGTTGAGGCAGAGATCCTGCTAAAGGGAGGTTCCATGAGACGTTCCCGACTTGCGGCATACATGACCTCACTCCTCCTCGCCGTCGGCGCAGGCCTCACCGGGGCCGCGACGGCGCAGGCGTCCCAACAGGCCGCCGCCACCGGCTATGTGGCGCTCGGCGACTCCTACTCCTCGGGTCTCGGCGCGGGCAGCTACCTCTCCTCCAGCGGCGACTGCAAGCGCAGCACGAAGGCCTACCCCGCCCTCTGGGCGGCCGCCAACGCCCCCTCGACCTTCGACTTCACGGCCTGCTCGGGCGCCCGAACGGGTGATGTTCTGGCGAGTCAACTGGGGCCGCTCGGCGCGGGCACGGGGCTGGTCTCCGTCTCGGTAGGCGGCAACGACGCCGGCTTCGCCGACGTCATGACCACCTGCGTCCTGCAGTCCGACAGCGCCTGTCTCTCCCGCATCAACACGGCGAAGGCGTACGTCGACTCCACGCTCCCCGGCCAACTCGACAAGGTCTACTCGGCGATCAGCGCGAAGGCACCGGCCGCCCATGTGGTGGTGCTCGGCTACCCCCGCTTCTACCAGCTGGGCGGCACCTGCCCCGGCCTCTCCCAGGCCAAGCGGACCGCCATCAACAACGCCTCCGACCACCTGAACACCGCGATCGCCAAACGCGCCGCCGACCACGGGTTCACCTTCGGCGACGTCCGCTCCGCGTTCACCGGGCACGAACTGTGCTCGGGCAGCGCGTGGCTGCACAGCCTCAACCTGCTGAACATCGGCGAGTCGTACCACCCGAAGGCCGCGGGCCAGTCGGGCGGGTATCTGCCGGTGTTCAGGAACGCGGCATGAGGTCGGGAAGGGCCTGAGGTCAGCAGCGCGGCCCGGGATCAGGCACGCGGCCTGACGGCCCCGTTCAGGGCTCCGGCTCCGGCTTCGTCGTCGTAGTCGGCGTCGGCGTCGGAGCCGCTGTAGCCGTCCGGGTTCTCCGAGTCGTCGGAGGGGGAGGTCCCGCCCGTGGTCGGGGCCTCCGACTCGCACGTCACCGAGAACGCGACCTTGTTCGACTCCGTCTTCACCGGGCCGCGCACCTCGACGCTGATCTCGTCCGTGTGGCTCCCGTTGGTCGAGACGACCACCCGGTCCTGCTTGGTCTTCTCACCACCGGACGCGAACGACAGGGTCTTCCAGCCCTCGTCCTCGACCTCGCCGCTCCTTGCCACCCACCGGTAGTCCACGTCCACGGGGACGCTGCCCACGGTGAACGTCGCGGTGAAGGTGGGCGCGTCGGCGTCCTGCGGCGGACAGGTGCCGGAGTAGTCGGTGTTCGCGCCTTCGACGGTCACCTTGACCGACTGCGCGGGCGGCTGGGTGGTCGGCTTCTCCTCGTCGGTGGGCGTGCCCGAGGGCGTGTCGTCGCCGCTCGTCTCGTCCCCGCCGCCGGGTTCCTCGCCCGTACCGCCGTCGCCCGTCTGGTCGTTGGTGCCGCCCACCGTGCCCGCCCCGTTGGTCGGACTGCCGTCCTTGCCGCCGTCGTCCTGGTTGACCAGGGCGTACGTCAGACCGGCGATGGCGAAGGCGATCGCCGCGATGCCCGCGACCAGGAAGACTAGGGCGCGGCGGTTGCGGTCCGGCTCGCGGGTGGGGACCGGGGAGG
>NZ_JARGEE010000203.1:0-16446 GCF_033794485.1 Streptomyces sp. MB09-02B | reverse complement strand
GCAAAACGCTCGGCTGGGAAACCCCAGCCGAGCGCCTGCACAAACTGCTCGCGGCCTGATCAACACAACCACGTGTTGCGACGACCCCTAGAAAGCACCCCGGAGGGGGCGGGCCTTCGGGTACGCCTGGAAGGGCGGGCGCTGCCGGACCGTCAGGCTGTGGTGGCCGACGGCACATACGGTGTCAGGTCGGCCGCCAGTTCCTCGTGCACCCTGGCCTTGAGCAGGGTGCCCTCCGGGGTGTGCTCCTCGGAGATCACCTCGCCCTCGGTGTGGGCGCGGGCGACGAGCTTGCCGTGGGTGTACGGCACGAGCGCCTCGATCTCGACCGAGGGGCGCGGCAGTTCGTTGTCGATCAGCGCGAGCAACTCGTCGATGCCCTGACCGGTGCGGGCCGAGACCGCGATGGAGCGCTTCTCGATCCGCAGCAGCCGCTGGAGCGTCAGCGGGTCGGCCGCGTCCGCCTTGTTGATCACCACGATCTCGGGCACCTTCGTGGCACCCACGTCACGGATGACCTCGCGCACGGCGGCCAGCTGCTCCTCCGGGTCGGGGTGCGAGCCGTCGACCACGTGCAGGATCAGGTCGGAGTCGCCGACCTCCTCCATCGTGGAGCGGAACGCCTCGACCAGGTGGTGCGGCAGGTGGCGTACGAAGCCGACGGTGTCTGCCAGCGTGTACAGCCGCCCGCTCGGGGTCTCGGCCCGGCGCACGGTCGGGTCGAGGGTCGCGAACAGGGCGTTCTCGACCAGGACGCCCGCGCCCGTGAGCCGGTTGAGCAGGGAGGACTTGCCGGCGTTGGTGTAGCCGGCGATGGCGACCGACGGCACCTTGTTCCGCCTGCGCTCCTGGCGCTTGATCTCGCGGCCGGTCTTCATCTCCGCGATCTCCCGGCGCATCTTCGCCATCTTCTCGCGGATCCGCCGCCGGTCCGTCTCGATCTTGGTCTCACCGGGACCACGGGTGGCGAGGCCGCCGCCCTTGCCGCCGCCCATCTGACGGGACAGCGACTGACCCCAGCCTCGCAGCCTCGGCAGCATGTACTGCATCTGCGCGAGCGCGACCTGCGCCTTGCCCTCCCGGGACTTGGCGTGCTGGGCGAAGATGTCGAGGATCAGGGCCGTACGGTCGATGACCTTGACCTTGACGACGTCTTCGAGGTGGATGAGCTGCCCCGGGCTCAGCTCACCGTCGCAGATGACGGTGTCCGCGCCCGATTCGAGGACGATGTCCCGCAGCTCGTTGGCTTTGCCGGAGCCGATGTAGGTGGCCGCGTCCGGCTTGTCGCGGCGCTGGATCACGCCGTCCAGCACGAGCGCGCCCGCGGTCTCCGCGAGGGCGGCCAGCTCCGCGAGGGAGTTCTCCGAGTCCCGCGCGGTTCCCGTGGTCCAGACACCGACGAGTACGACCCGCTCCAGGCGGAGCTGGCGGTACTCGACCTCGGTGACGTCCTCGAGCTCGGTGGAGAGGCCCGCGACACGGCGCAGGGCCGCGCGGTCGGAGCGGTCGAACTGGTCGCCGTCCCGCTCTCCGTCGATCTCGAAGCTCCAGGCGACGTCCTCTTCCATCAGGGCATCGGCCCGCAGGTTCTCGGGGTTGTTCTGCGCGAAGGCGCTCTGTGCGGCCTGGGAAGGGGAAGAAGAGGAGGTCATTGGGTCCTTACGTCGATTGGGGATACCGAAAGGCGACGAATCATCACGATCTCGATCCGTTCGTCACGGATTCCGACCCGTCACCGGTGACAACGTCCGGGGCCGCCGGGTGATTCCCGGGACGTCCCGCCGTCGACCCGAAGATGGTCGCACGGTACGCCCCGTCTCGTCATCCGGGTTATTCCCGTCCGCGCGGGTGTCACACCCGCGCGGATCCCGGTCACCGCTCGGCGGAGGCCTCCACCGGCGCCGACTTCCAGTCGGGGTGCCCCGGCATGGGCGGTGTCCTCACCTCGTACAGCCAGGCGTGGAAGAAGTCGCGCAGGTCGCGTCCGGCGATCTTGGAGGCGAGCTCCTGGAAGTCGGCGGTGGACGCGACACCGTCCCGGTGGACGGTGACCCAGGCCCGCTGCAACAGGGCGAAGGCGGGGGCGCCGATCTCCTGGCGCAGGGCGTAGAGGAAGAGAGCGGCACCGTCGTAGACGTTCGCCCGGAAGATGCCGATCTTCTGGCCGTCCTTGGGCTTCTTGGGCGCGGCCGGCGGTCCTCCGGCGGCCCGCCAGCGGTCGGAGGCTCCGTACGCGGCCTTCATGCGCGCCGCCATGGGCCGGCCGGCGGTCTCCTCGGCGTACAGGGCCTCGTACCAGGTGGCGTGTCCCTCATTGAGCCACAGGTCGGACCAGGTGCGGGGGCTGACGCTGTTGCCGAACCACTGGTGGGCCAGCTCATGGACCATGATCGACTCGACGTACCACTCGGGGTACTCGGGCCGGACGAACAGCGCCCTCTCGAAGAGCGAGAGTGTCTGGGTCTCCAGCTCGAACCCGGTCTGCGCCTCGGCGATCAGTACCCCGTACGTCTCGAAGGGGTAGCGGCCGACCTTGCCCTCCATCCACTCGATCTGGGCGGGGGTCTTCGCGAGCCACGGTTCGAGCTTCTCGCGGTCCTTGGCGGGGACCACGTCGCGCACCGGCAGACGGTGCGGTCCGGTCCGGTGCAGGACGGCGGAGCGGCCGATGGAGATCTGGGCCAGTTCGGTGGCCATGGGGTGCTGGGTGCGGTAGGTCCAGGTGGTGGTGCCGGGGGCGCGGTCCGTGCCGGTGGCGAGGCCGTTGGAGACGGCCGTGTAGCCGTCGGGGACGGTGACGCGGACGGTGAACATCGCCTTGTCGGACGGGTGGTCGTTGCAGGGGAACACGACGTGCGCCGCGTCCGCCTGGTTGGCCATCGCCAGTCCGTCGGCGGTCCGTACCCAGCCGCCCTCCGCGTCGCCCGTGTACACCGGGTCGCTGGTGTGGCGCACGGTGATCCGGGTCCGGCTGCCCTCGGTGAGCGGCGCGTCGGGCGTGATCACCAGGTCCTCGCCCACGCCGGTGAAGGCGGCGGGCGCCCCGTCGACCTCGACGGAGTCGACCTTGCCGTGGGTGAAGTCGAGGTTGATCCGCTCCAGCCGGGTGGTCGTCCGGGCGTCGATGGTGGTGACGGCGGTGAGCGGACGGCGATTGCTGCCTGGGTAGGTGAAGTCGAGGTCGTACGACAGCACGTCGTATCCCGGGTTGCCGAGGTGCGGGAAGAGCCGGTCGCCGACGCCCAGCGGGACGGCGGGTGACGGGGCGCTCGCGGCGATCAGGCAGACGGAGACGGCGGAGGCGAGCAGCGCGGCCTGGACGCGACGGCTCCTGGGGCGTGGGGTGAGCGGCATGGACCACCGCTACCAGCGCGGTCCGGCTCCGTGCGGCCGACGCGCAACGGGCCCACCCGAACGAGCGGCTCACGGTCCTCCGAGCCGCCGGTCCGCCGAACGGCCTCCGCGCGCCGAACCGCCCCCACCCGTCCCGGTCGGCTCAGTGGGCGGCCACCGCCTGGTGCTGGGCCCGGCCCACGTCGTACACGCCGGCCACGTTCCGCATGGCGCGCATGAGGGCCGGCAGGTGGGCGGCGTCCGGGAGTTGCAGCGTGTAGGTGTGGCGGACGCGCTGCTGGGTCGGGGGTTCGACGGTGGCGGTGACGATGTCGACGCCTTCGAGGGCGATGGCCTCGGTGAGGTCGGCCAGCAGGTGGGGACGCTGGAAGGATTCGGCCACGAGGGTGACCCGGAACTCGGTGGTGTCGCCCCAGCGCACGTCGATCTCCGGGCGCCCCAGCCCCTTCATCCGTGTCACGGCGGCGCATTCGACGCGGTGCACGGTCACCACTCCCCCGCGCACGGCGAAACCGGTGACCTCGTCGGGCGGTACGGGGGTGCAGCAGCCGGCGAGCCAGCGCTGGATGGCGATGCGCGCGGCGGGCGTGTGGGCGTGCTCCAGCCACTCCCTGGAGGGCTCGGAGGCCGGGTCCTGGCCCATCAGGAGCTGGACGGTGTCGCCGTCCTTCAGGACCGTGCTGAGCGTCGCCAGGCGGCCGTTGACGCGGGCGCCGATACAGGCGTGGGCGTCCTCGCCGTACTGCGCGTACGCCGCGTCCACGCAACTGGCGCCCTCGGGGAGCCCCAACGTGCCCCCGTCGGGCCGGAACACGGTGATCTCCCGGTCCTGGGCGAGGTCCTCGCGCAGGGTCGACCAGAACATGTCGGCGTCCGGGGCCGCCTCCTGCCAGTCGAGGAGCCGGGAGAGCCAACCGGGGCGGGTGGGGTCGACGCGCTCGCCCTCGCCGTCGGTCCGCCGCCCGTCGGTCTGCTCCTCCGCGGGAGTGGCATAAGGATTGCCGAGCGCGACCACGCCGGCTTCGGCCGCCTTGTGCATCTGGTGGGTGCGGATGAGGACTTCGGCGACCTGGCCGTCGCCGCGCGCGACGGCCGTGTGCAGCGACTGGTACAGGTTGAACTTCGGTACGGCGATGAAGTCCTTGAACTCCGAGACCACGGGCGTGAGGCAGGTGTGCAGCTCGCCGAGGACGGCGTAGCAGTCGGCGTCCTCGGCGACGAGGACCAGGATCCGGCCGAAGTCGGTGCCGCGCAGTCGTCCGCGTTTTCGGGAGACTCGGTGCAGGGAGACGAAGTGGCGGGGCCTGATCAGGACTTCGGCCTGGATGCCCGCCTCGCGCAGGACCCCGCGTACCTCGTCGGCGATCTCGGCGAGCGGGTCGGTGTCCTGTGCGGCGTTGTCCGCGATGAGTCCGCGGGTGCGGGCGCACTCCTCGGGGTGGAGGATCGCGAAGACGAGGTCCTCCAGCTCCGTCTTGAGCGCCTGCACGCCGAGTCGTTCGGCGAGCGGGATCAGGACGTCCCGGGTGACGTTGGCGATGCGTTCCTGCTTCTCGGGGCGCATCACGCCGAGGGTGCGCATGTTGTGCAGCCGGTCGGCGAGTTTGATCGACATCACGCGGACGTCGTTGCCGGTGGCCACGAGCATCTTGCGGAACGTCTCGGGTTCGGCGGCGGCGCCGTAGTCGACCTTCTCCAACTTGGTGACGCCGTCGACGATGAAGCACACCTCCGCGCCGAACTCCTCGCGCACCTGATCGAGGGTCACATCGGTGTCCTCAACGGTGTCGTGGAGCAGAGAGGCCGTCAGGGTCGTGGTCTCCGCGCCCAGTTCGGCGAGGATCAGCGTCACGGCGAGCGGATGGGTGATGTACGGCTCACCGCTCTTGCGCATCTGACCGCGGTGCGAGGACTCGGCGAGGACGTACGCCCGGCGCAACGGCTCCAGGTCGGCGTCGGGATGGTGGGCACGGTGCGCCTCTACGACATGGCTGATCGCGTCGGGCAACCGGTCGCGGGTCGTCGGGCCCAGGAGTGCGGCGCGACCCAGACGGCGCAGGTCGATACGAGGTCGGCCCTTCCTGCGGTGCGCTGGTGGCGGCGCAGGGGCGGGCGATACGGCGGGGTTCGTGGCCTCCGCGCTCATGGGCACCTCCGGCTGCGTGGACCGGCGGACGGGTGCCCCAGGGCGTGCGGCGGCTCAGGGATCGTGTCGTTCCCCCGTCCGTGCCGGTGCTTGATGCTACCGAGCCCAGCACGCCCGTCCGACCGCCTCTCGCCGAGCGTGAAACGGATCACCCATTCGAGCGATGGTTCCGAGGTTTACGGTTTCGGGCCACTCCACCCGGGGAGCGCCATGGATTCAGACCCCTGAACGCGCGATGGGCTTGGATCTTTACGGGTTCCCAGCCGCGGACACCGCCATCCCAAGCCCTACCACACCTCAACGTGCCACGTTTTCCAGCCACTTGGCATCGATCTCACCCTCGGCGACGATCACTGCGGGGCCGGTCATCTCGATCTCGCCGTCGGGCCGTTCGGTGATCACCAGCGTGCCGCCGGGCACGTCGACGGTGTAGGTCACCGGGGTGCCCGTGACCGCCGGGTCCGCGCCGTCGCGCCGGGCGGTGGCCACGGCGACGGCGCACGCGCCGGTGCCGCAGGAGCGGGTCTCGCCGGAGCCGCGCTCGTGCACCCGCATCGCCACGTGGCGAGGGCCCCGGTCGACGACGAACTCGACGTTCACGCCGTCCGGGTAGGCGGAGGCGGGGCTGAAGGGCGGCGGCGCGTAGAGGTCGCCGGCGTCCGCGAGGTCGTCGACGAACGCCACCGCGTGCGGGTTGCCCATGTTGACGTTGCGGGCGGGCCAGTTGAGCTCGCCGACGCTCACCGTCACGTCCCCCTCGGGCAGGCGGGCGCGGCCCATGCCGACGGTGACGTCGCCGTCCTTGTCGATGTGGACCTTCTTCACGCCCCCGCGCGTGGCGACGGTGAGGTCGCCCTCGGTGACGCGCCCGGCGTGCAGGAGGTAGCGCGCGAAGACGCGCACGCCGTTTCCGCACATCTCGGCGATCGAGCCGTCGCCGTTGCGGTAGTCCATGAACCACTCCGCCTCGGCGGCCAGCGCCTTCGCCTCGGGGTGCGCCGCGGACCGGACGACGTGCAGCACGCCGTCACCACCGATGCCGGCGCGACGGTCGCACAGGGCGGCGACGGCGGCCGGGGGGAGGTCGATGGCGTTCTCGGGGTCCGGGACGATCACGAAGTCGTTCTCGGTCCCGTGACCCTTGAGGAAGGCGATCCGCGTGCTCATGCCCCCGATCGTACGGGAGCGCTCCGCTCGGGGTGCCGGGGGCGGACTTGCGCGTGGAGGGTCCGCGCGGGTGGATCGTGGCTGGTCGCGCCCACGCGGCGGAGCCGCATGTCGACACAGCCCCGCGCCCCTGACGGGGCGCTCCGTACGCGGCGGTCTAACGGAGCCGCGCCACTCGCCAGACGGCCAGGAAAGCGACCGCGGCCACGACCAGGGCGTAGGCGAGGACGAGGCGCCAGTCCGGGCGGCGGCCGGAGCCGCGGGCGGGCAGACCGGGCCACGTGTAACCGACCCGACGGGCGGCCATCATGCCCCAGCCGGCCGCGGTGGCGCAGATCAGCAGACCGAGCATGGCGACGACGGCGCCGCCGTCCCCGAACTCGAAGGCGAGCGGGAAGGCGAACATCAGGGAGCCGACCGCGGCGAGGCCCACGATCGGAGCGAGCTGCCAGAGCCGCAGCCTGCGCTGGGGGCGCAGCTCGACCTCGACCTCCGGCCCGGACATCTCGTCCGGTTCCGGGCCGTCGTCGCTGACGCCGTCGGGGGTCTGGTCCTCCGGGCCGTCGGGGCTCAGCGGATCACCTTCGGAATCCAGTGTGTACCCCTCGGTAACCAGCTGGTCCGCGTCCTGCGCGGCGCCCTGCTCCGTGCTTTGTGCGGTGTCGCGAGGGCCGGCCTCCATCGCCACGCGCCCTCCCAACTCGGACTCCACTTGGTCGATCGAAGCTCGATGATGGCACGCCCCCGCAAGCCCGGATGACCGGCGGGGCGACCCGATGCCATGACGTGATCAGGCTGTGACCGGTCGTTCGACCAACGTCAGTGCGAGCTGCGGGAGTTCCGTCAGGTCGGCGAGCCCCCCCTTGAGCCAATGCACCCGGGGGTCGCGCCTGAACCATGAATCCTGGCGGCGCGCGAAGCGCTTGGTGGCACGCACGGTCTCGGCACGCGCCTCGTCCATGGTGCACTGCCCGGCGAGCGCCGCGAGGACCTGCTGGTAACCGAGCGCACGCGACGCCGTACGCCCCTCGCGCAACCCCTGCGCCTCCAATGCGCGCACTTCTTCGACCAGTCCCGCGTCCCACATGCGGTCGACCCGGCGGGCGATGCGCTCGTCGAGTTCGGGCCGTGCCACGTCGACGCCGATCTGGACGGTGTCGTAGACCGCGTCATGGCCCGGCAGGTTCGCCGTGAACGGCTTTCCGGTGATCTCGATCACTTCGAGGGCGCGGACGATGCGGCGGCCGTTGCTGGGCAGGATCGCGTGGGCGGCCTCGGGGTCGGCGGCGGCGAGCCGCGCGTGCAGCGCGCCGGAGCCACGCAGGGTCAGCTCCTCCTCCAGCCGGGCACGGATCTCCGGGTCGGTGCCGGGGAACTCCAGGTTGTCGACGGCTCCCCGGACGTACAGCCCGGAGCCGCCCACCAGGATCGGCCAGCGGCCGTCGGCGAGCAGGGCGTCGATACGGGCGCGGGCGAGCCGCTGGTACTCGGCGACGCTGGCGGCGGCCGTGACGTCCCAGATGTCCAGGAGGTGGTGCGGTACTCCGTCGCGCTCCGCGGGGGTCAGCTTGGCGGTGCCGATGTCCATCCCCCGGTAGAGCTGCATGGAGTCGGCGTTGACGACCTCGCCGCCGAGGCGCTGAGCCAGAAAGACGCCCAGATCGGACTTTCCGGCCGCGGTCGGTCCGACGACGGCGATGACCCGTGGAGGGGGAACTGCGTTGCTCACCGCCCCAGTCTCGCAAATGTCGGGGCCCGTTCTCGAACGAGCTACGTGACGCGGGGGAGCCGGAGTCGTTGCGTGTTGCGTGTTCGCTGCGCCGGTTCCGAGTGCCGGCGACCCGGATGACGCAATCGGACGCTCCGGGAGAGGGCGGGAATTAGCCCGCATGATTAGCATTGAGGTTGATATGGGTGTTTTCTCACTGTTCCGTCGCAAGGCGAAGGACACGGAAGAGGCCGCCGTGACGGCGCCCGAGCCGGACGCCGAGACGGAGGCGGAGGAGCCGGAGGAGGCGAAGGGAGCCACTGAGACCGCCCGACCGGAGGCCGGGAGCACGTCCGAGGCCGAGGCGGAGGGCGATGCGGCCGAGCCGGCGGCGGAGGCCGTCGACGCGGCGGACGACGTGGAGATCCCCAAGCAGCAGACGGCCGATCAGGCGGCGGACAACGAGTCCAGCGAGAACGCCCGCAAGTGACTGCCGCGCGGGAAGGTGAATCATGGGCCTGCTGGATAATTTGAAATCCAAACTCTCCCCGGCCAAGGACAGGGTCTCGCACCTCGCACAGAAGCACGAGGGCAAGATCCAGCACGGTCTCGACAAGGCCGCGCACACGGTCGACCGGAAGACCAAGGGCAAGTACAGCGACAAGATCCAGTCGGGCACGGGCAGGGCGAAGCACGCCATGGACCGACTCGCGCACCACGATGGCGGTCACACACCGCCGCCGGGCGGTGGCGCCACATCACCGCCTGCGGGTGGCGGCACACCACCGCCTGCGGGCGGCGGTACCACGCCTCCGCCTCCGGCTTCCTGACACACGCGCATCGTCGGACGGCCGCGGAGCCTCGCGCTCCCGGCCGTCCGCCGTGTCCGGCCCGCCCGGCGCCCGCCCCGGCCGACGGTCAACGCCCGTCGTCCCCCGGGCTACGACCAGGTGGCCACCAGGTAACCCACGCCGTACGGGGCATTGTCGTAGAGCAGGCTGCCGGCCAGGCCCGCGCCCCCGGCGGCGCCCGCGAGGATCTGCCAGGGGGCGCGCCCGGAGGCCTGCAGTTCGCGGGCGAGCCCGGTGTCCAGCGTCTGCAGAGCCTCGACGTCGGCGTCGGCGAGCGCACGCGCGACCCGCGCGTCGAAACCGGCCGCGCGGTCGTCCAGGTACCCCGGGGCCTTGAGCGAGCGGCAGGCACTGGCGTCGCCCATCACCAGCAGAGCCACCCGCCCGGCCGACCCGGCGACGTCCCTTCCGACTTGAATACACCGCTCGACGGTGATCGGTTCCGCCACCCCGAGCCCCTCCATGGGGGCGTCGGCCCAGCCCGTGCGGTCGAGCAGCCAGGCGGCGACGGCGAGGGAGGCGGGCAGCCTGGCCGCCGGATCGCTGTTCCCCCCGCGTCCGAGGCGAACGTCGAGGTCCACGCCGAAGCCCCGGAACGAGCCCTCCGAGCCTTCCGGACACGACGCGTCCTCCGCTGCGGGGCCGACGACCACCAGCCGGTCCGGCCGCGCGGCGGCGAGCACCCCGAGCGCGTCCGCGCACGCGTCCCGCGCCGGTTCCAGCTCGGGCGCGGCCCCGGCGGCGACCTCGGGCACGAGCAACGGCGGACAGGGGCAGACGGCGGCGGCGACAAGCATGGTGCGCAGGGTAACTTCCGCAGCCCAGGGGTGCCCCTTCAGGGGCACGGGGAACCGCGCGAACGCCCCCACGCACCCGCGAACCGCCGCGACACCGTGACGACCGAACCGAACCGTGTCCGGGCCAGGCCGGTCAGTGGCCCCCGCACCCACCGGTGGTGGCCACCGGCAGCGGCTCGGGAACCCCGATCTTCGGCAGCCCGAGCAGCACACCCGTCGGCTTCTCCGCCGGCAGGGCGTTCCGCTTCTCCCAGGCGTCGCCCGCCCGGGTCCGCCGTACGTCCAGGACCGCGCCCTCCGCCAGCAGGTGGTGCGGGGCGGCGTACGTGATCTCGACGGTCACCACGTCGCCGGGGCGGACCTCCTGGTCCGGCTTGGTGAAGTGGACGAGGCGGTTGTCGGGGGCCCGGCCGGAGAGGCGGTGCGTGGCGCCGTCCTTGCGGCCCTCGCCCTCGGCGACCATCAGCTCCAGGGTGCGGCCGACCTGCTTCTTGTTCTCCTCCCAGGAGATCTCCTCCTGGAGGGCGACGAGGCGCTCGTAGCGCTTCTGGACGACCGCCTTGGGGATCTGGTCCTCCATGGTGGCGGCCGGGGTGCCGGGGCGCTTGGAGTACTGGAAGGTGAACGCCTGGGTGAAGCGGGCCTCGCGGACCACGTGCATGGTCTGCTCGAAGTCCTCCTCGGTCTCGCCGGGGAAGCCCACGATGATGTCGGTGGTGATGGCCGCGTGCGGGATGGACGCGCGGACCTTCTCGATGATCCCGAGGTAGCGCTCCTGGCGGTAGGAGCGGCGCATGGCCTTGAGGACCGTGTCCGAGCCGGACTGGAGCGGCATGTGCAGTTGCGGCATCACGTTCGGCGTCTCGGCCATGGCCGCGATGACGTCGTCGGTGAAGTCGCGGGGGTGCGGGGAGGTGAAGCGGACGCGCTCCAGGCCGTCGATCTTTCCGCAGGCCCGCAGCAGCTTGCTGAACGCCTCGCGGTCGCCGATGTCGGAGCCGTAGGCGTTGACGTTCTGGCCGAGCAGGGTGATCTCCGAGACGCCCTCGCCGACCAGGGCCTCGATCTCGGCGAGGATGTCGCCGGTGCGGCGGTCCTTCTCCTTGCCGCGCAGGGCCGGGACGATGCAGAACGTGCACGTGTTGTTGCAGCCGACGGAGATCGAGACCCAGGCGGCGTAGGCGCTCTCGCGGCGGGTCGGCAGCGTGGAGGGGAAGGCCTCCAGGGACTCGGCGATCTCGACCTGGGCCTCGTCCTGGACGCGGGCGCGCTCCAGCAGGACGGGCAGCTTGCCGATGTTGTGCGTGCCGAAGACGACGTCGACCCAGGGCGCCTTCTTGACGATGGTGTCCCGGTCCTTCTGGGCCAGGCAGCCGCCGACGGCGATCTGCATGCCGGGGCGGGCGGTCTTCATCGGGGCGAGGCGGCCGAGGTTGCCGTAGAGGCGGTTGTCGGCGTTCTCCCGGACGGCGCAGGTGTTGAAGACGACGACGTCGGCGTTGCCCTCGCCCGCGTCCTCGGGCGCGCGGACGTATCCGGCGTCCTCCAGGAGACCGGACAGGCGTTCGGAGTCATGGACGTTCATCTGACATCCATAAGTACGTACTTCGTATGTCTTGACGCCCACTGCCTGACTCCGGTCGCTGCTGTTGGTCACTCCGTAAGCCTAAGGCAGCGCCCGGGGAGCCCTCGTCCCCCGGGCGCTGCGGTCTGTGTGGTCGCCCCGTCCGGGTCAGGCCGTCGTGTCGTCCGCGTCGAGCACGGTATGGGGGATCTGCACGTTGATCAGTTCGCCGGTGCGATGGTCGACGGTGCGGGCTCGGCCGAGCTTGCGGCCGCGCAGATGGGCGTGGGCGAGCCGGGCCCCGATGAAGTCGCCCTCCAGGATGCTCTGCGGGCCGAGAAGGACGCCCTTGCGGTGCCGTTTCAGGGCGCCGAGCCAGCCCATCGCGCCCGTCATGGTCTCGGCGGTGGCCGCGACGACGATGCCGATGCCGTGGTCCCGGCCGGACTGGGCCACGGAGCGCAGGTTCTGGTCGATGTCCGGCAGGACGAAGAGGTCGGCGTCGTCCACCACGACCACCCGGGGCCCGCCGCCGGCCTCCAGGGCCTCGGTGAACTCCTCCACCGTGGGTTCGGTCGCGGTGATCAGCCGTACGCCGGGGTGGTCGCCCAGGGTGCGCAGGGGCGACTCGCGCGGGGCGAGGACGACCAGACGCGTGCCGGAGGCCAGCAGGGAGACCGCCAGGGCGGCCAGGGTGGTGCTGCGGCCGGAGCCGGGCGGGCCGACGACCGAGAAGGTGGGCGAGGTGTCCGCGAAGTCGACGCCTACCGGGGAGACGTCGTCGCCGCCGAGGCCCAGCAGCCCCCACATCGGACGGCGGAGCTGCTCTGCCACCTTCTCGTAGGCGTCGGTGAACGTGACCTTCACGGGCAGGGTACCGATGCGGGCGGGGCGGCGGTCGGCCGGGACCTTCGCGTCGCGGCGGTCGGCCTCGGCGCCGATCCGGCGCAGTGCCTCGGCCTGTTCCTGGCCGCCTGCGCCGGGGGCGAGCAGGGCGACCTGGATCTCGGTACCGCCGTCGGAGGTGAAGCCGCGGCCGGGGAGGACGAGGTCGGGGATGTCACGCGCCCGCTTGCCGACGGCGTGGTAGTCGGTGCGGTCGTTCAGGCGCAGCAGCAGTTTGTTGTCGTTGAGGGCGGTGGCCCGGCCGGACAGCAGGGCGCGTTCGGAGGTGGCGACGACGTGGATGCCCGCCGCCGCTCCTTCCCGCAGGAGACGGTTGACCTGTTCGACGAGGCGTCCGCCGTTGTGGTCGGCGACGGCCTCGATCAGGGCGTCCCAGCCGTCGATGAACAGCATGACGTGGGCCGGGCGGTCCCCGGCCCCGACCAGTGCGCGCAGTTCGGTGAGGTTGCCGGCGTGGTGCCGGGTGAGCAGTTCCTGACGGCGCTCCAGGTCCGTGTCGAGCCTGGTGAACAGCCGCTCCAGGCGCTCGATGTCACCGCGCGGGACCACGGCTCCGGTGTTCGGCAGCACGCCCAGCGCGGTGAGCGCGCCACCGGCGAAGTCGATGCCGTAGAGGTGGACGTCGGCGCTGGAGTGGGCGCGGGCCAGTGCTCCGGCCATGGTGCGCAGCACCTGGGAGCGGCCGGAGCGCGGCACCCCGATGACGTACAGGTGTCCGAATTCGGCGAGATCCAGTCGGACCGGCGGCTGGGCCTGGGCCTCGGGGAGGTCCGACAGGGCCCAGGAGACCGGGGCGAGGCGGGCGCCGCCGGATTCGTCCGGCTGGGGCAGGTCGTCGATCAGGAGCTGCTGGCCGAGCGCGGGCAGCCAGGGGCTGGGCTGCGGCGCGCAGTCGGCGAGCCGTGCGGCCTCGGACAGGGCCTCCACCAGCGCGTTGAGGTCGGTGGGTGCCTCGTCGGCCGACAGGTCCACCGGGTCCGTGTCCTGCGCGTCCTCGGGGCTTCCGGGGCGGGCGACGGCTCGGCCGAGGCGCTGCCAGTGCAGCGCGGTGCCCCAGATGCGGGCCTCCTCGGCCGCCTGCCGTTCCTGGCGGGCGCGGGTCTCGGCGGACGGCTTGGCGACGGGCCTGAGGGTGCCGGCGTAGGCGGTCTGGAAGGGGACGACGGTGCCGTGGCCGAGCCGGGCCAGGGCGCGGCCGGGGGTCGCCGGGGAGATGCTGACGGCGTCCTTGGTGTCGATGACGTCCATGCTCTCCGAGGAGTCGGTGACCCGGAGTGCGATGCGCAGGTTGGTGTTGGCCCGGATGTCGGAGCTGACTACTCCGGCGGGGCGCTGGGTGGCCAGGATCAGATGGATGCCGAGGGAGCGGCCGCGCTGGGCGATGCTGACGAGTCCGGGGATGAAGTCGGGGATCTCCCGGTAGAGGGTGGCGAACTCGTCGATGACGATCACCAGTCGGGGCACGGGCGGCAGTTCGGGGGTCCGGCGGCGCATGCCCTGGTACTCGGGCAGGTCCTTGGCGCCCGCCTCGGCCAGGAGGTGCTCGCGGCGGGTGAGTTCGGCGGACAGCGAGGTGAGCGCCCGCTGCACGAGGTGGCTGTCGAGGTCGGTGACCATGCCGAGGGTGTGGGGCAGGTCGACGCAGTCCTTGAAGGCGCTGCCGCCCTTGTAGTCGACGAGGACGAAGGTGAGTTCGTCCGGTCGGTTCAGCGCGGCGAGACAGGCCACGAAGGTCTGCAGCAGTTCGGACTTGCCCGAGCCGGTGGTGCCGGCGACCAGTCCGTGCGGCCCGTCCTTGACGAGGTCGAAGGCAACCGGTCCGTCGTAGCCGGCGCCGAGCAGGACACCGGTGGAGGCGGGGCGTCGCGACCAGCGGGCGGTGATCAGTTCGGCGTCCGGCTGCGGCAGTCCGAGGAGTTGCAGCAGCCCCACCTCGGTGGGCAGGCCCTCGGAGGCGTCCGGGGTGACGTCACGGATGGGGGCGATGCCCCGGGCGGCGCGCTCGCACCAGTCGGGCTCGACCAGGTCGGGGCGGATGTCGGTGATGTCGGGCTGCCCGGTGCGGCGCAGGGTCAGCCGGTGGTTCTCGTGGCGGACGACGGCGGTGCACTCCTCCGGCAGCAGTCGCTCCTCCTGGTCCAGGCAGAGCGGGAAGATCCGGACGCCGGGGCCCTCCTTGAGGATCGACACCACACCGGGGACGTCGCGCAGTCGCCGGGCGCCGTCCATGACCACCAGGACGTCCGGTTCGCTGAGCAGCGCCTTGCTCATGGTGGACTCCGCCGCCCGCTGGCGCGTACGGAGGGTGGAGACCAGTTCGGCGACGCGGTTGGCGACCGTCTCGGGGTCGTTGCCGATGAGGGTGACGGCGCCGCCGCGGGTGCCGGGGAGGCCGTCGCGGGAGTGGGGCAGCCAGCGGGCCCAGTTCCAGGAGGCCTCGGAGCCCTTGTCGGTGAGGACGACGATCCGCAGGTCGCGGGGGGTGTGCAGGATCGCGGCCTGGGCCGTCATCCAGCGGGCCAGCGCCTGCACGGGGCCGGGCGTCCCGGCCAGGCCCACCACACCGCTGTCGACCAGGCCGACGCTGACGGGGGCGTCCGGGATCGTCCAGTGGACGGCGGTGTGGTTGTCCTCGCGGGCCGTGTCGTCGATGCCGAGCAGCGACGGCTGGGGGGCGGTGCCGATGCGCAGGGCGAGGTGGTCGGGGTCGCCGCGTCGGCGCTCCCAGAGCCTGCGGCCGGGGCCGACCGCCCACAGTCCGGCGATCGCCGGGTCCGGTGCGCTCTCGGTGCGCAGCCGCCGCTCGGTGGCGACCTTCTCGCGGACGTCCTCCTCCAGGGAGGCCCGGCGCTGCCGGTAGACGCGGGAGCGCTCCTCGTAGTCCTTGCGGGCCTGGCGTCGCCCGCTGACGTAGTTGGCCGCTATCAGGACCGGCGAGAGAAACATGAAGATCAGATAGAAGTACGAGTTCCAGAACAGCATCATGACCACGCCGAAGACCATCGGGGCGAGCGAGACCATCAGCGGGATCGGTCTGCGGGCCGGGGGGTCGGGCGGGCCGGGCAGCCGGAACCGCTCGGGTGCCAGGTGGGGCAGGATGCGTGGCGGCCGGTTGTAGTCGAGCCCGCCGCCGCCCTCGGACGGCACGACGGCGGCGTCCCTGGGGGTCGGCTCGGTCAGCCGCAGCAGATACTCGCCGACCGACAGCTCGGCTCCGACGGCCCACGGCTGCCATCCGTCGGGAAGCGCCAGGTCCTCGGGGGCGTCCTCGGTGTCTGCCTCGTCGTCCTCGTCCTGTTCGGCGAGCGGCAGCAGGGGCGTGTCGGGCCGTCCCCGGTGCTCCGGCGGCTCGGGCACGGAGAGCCGGGCGGGCCCGCCCTCGCGGAGCTCCACGACGGCCGAGCCGTCCGGGCGTACGGTCACCCGGATGCCGTCGGCCGGCAGGCCCCGGCCTTCGAGGGGCACGGCGGCGTCCTCCTGGGGGCCGATGCCGTGGGTGCCGAGGCCGAGGAGGTACACGCGTCCGGCGTCGGGACCGCCCACCACCTGCAGTTCCACCACGGGGGCGTGGTCCAGCCGGTGCGGCTGCGGCATGGCGTCGCGCTCGGGGCCGTACGCGGTGGCGGTCGGGGCCTGCGGGCGGCCCAGGGCGACGACGCTGCCGTCCATGAGGCGGGTGGCGGACAGCGGGGTGCCCGGCGCGAGGGGCTCGTCGCCGAGGAAGCAGGCGGGGGCCGGGCCGTGCGCGGGGGACGGGTCGCCGGTCTCGTCCGGGTCGCCGGCGCGCAGCCGGGTCAGGTGCGCGGCGACGTCCTCGACGGGGGTGCTTCCGGAGGCGGTGAGCAGGACGTCCTGGCTGCCGCGGGAATCGCCGCCGTCGACGGTGGTGATGAGGAGTTTCACTTCTCCCCTTGCGGGTGGTTCGGGGGCGGGGGGGTGATGCGTGCCTGGGG
>NZ_JARGEE010000202.1:0-16460 GCF_033794485.1 Streptomyces sp. MB09-02B | reverse complement strand
GACGCCGCCCCGCCCAGCCGGTCGTACGGCAGGTCACCGCCGCCCTCGACGGGGCGGTCAAGGCCGCCGGGCTCACCCGGTCCGACGTGCGCCGCCTGGTCATCGGCACGCCGGGCGCCTTCGACCCCACCACCGGGCGGCTGCGGTACGCCTCGCACCTGCCCGGCTGGCACTCCCCCGCCCTCCTCGACGAACTCGCCGCCGCACTGCCGATGCCGGTGGAGTACGAGAACGACGTGAACCTCGCCGCGCTCGCCGAACAACGGCTGGGCGCGGCCAAGGGCCACGACGACTTCGTGCTGCTGTGGAACGAGGGCGGTCTCGGCGCCGCGGTCGTTCTCGGCGGTCGGCTGCACCGGGGGTTCACCGGGGGCGCCGGCGAGGTCGGCTTCCTGCCGGTCCCGGGTGTGCCGCTGGTCCGCCATGTCACCAAGGCGAACAGCGGCGGCTTCCAGGAGCTCGCCGGGTCGCAGATCATTCCCCGGCTCGCCCGTGAGCTGGGGATCACCGACATCCCCCAGGGGCCGTACGCCGAGGTCGCGGCGGCGCTCGTGGCCCGCGCCGCCGCCGACATCGGCTCCGGGTCCCACCGTCAACTTCTGGCCACGTACGCCACGGGGCTCGCGACCGGTATCGCGTCGCTCGTGGCCGTGCTCGACCCCGAGCTGGTCGTCCTCAGCGGTACGGCACTGACGGCCGGCGGGGAGCCACTGCGGGCGCTCGTGGAGGCCGAGTTGGCGGAGCTGGCGGCTTCCCGCCCGCGGCTCGTCCTCGGCGACGTACGTGAACACCCTGTACTGCGGGGCGCGTTGGAGAGTGCGCTCGCCGCGACGCGTGACGAAGTCTTCGACACGCTGACGCTCCGCTGAGTTCGGCCGCGTTTCAGGTCGTTCGACAACTGCCGGCCCGTCGTGGCTGGTCGCGCAGTTCCCCGCGCCCCCTTGGGGTTTCCCAGGCGCGCCCCCGTCCTCCCAGATCACCCCTCCCCTCCCTCAGGAGACTCCGCCATGCCCGGAATATCCAAGAACGCGGCGATCGCTCTCGCCGCCACCGCCTCCCTCGCCCTCCTCGCCACCGCCTGCACGGGGCAGTCCGAGTCCACCGCCTCCGACGACCCGAACGCCAGGACGACGATCACCTTCTGGCACGGCTGGAGCGCGCCCGGTGAGGTGAAGGCGATCCAGGCGAACGTGGACCGGTTCGAGAAGGAGCACCCGAACATCACGGTGAAGGTCGTCGGGAACATCAACGACGACAAGCTCAACCAGGCGCTGCGGGCGGGCGGTTCGAACGGGCCGGACGTCGTGTCCTCGTTCACGACGTCCAACATCGGCAAGTTCTGCTCCTCCGGGGCCTTCGCCGATCTGAAGCCCTTCATCGAGAAGTCGAAGCTCGACCTCGACAAGATCATCCCGAAGCCGATGCTGGACTACACGCAGTTCGAGGGCACCCGGTGCGCGCTGCCGCTGCTGGGGGACGCGTACGGGCTGTACTACAACAAGGACGCGTTCGAAAAGGCCGGCATCAAGGCGCCGCCGAAGACCTGGTCGGAGTTCGCGAAGGTCGCGGAGAAGCTGACCGTCACCAAGGGCGACAGCTACTCCCAGCTGGGCTTCATGCCGAACTACCACGGCTACGAGACGGTCGTGGACCACTACATGTCGCAGTGGGACCACGCCTACTTCGACGCGGACGGCAAGTCGAACATCGCCAAGGACCCGGCGTTCGCGGAGATGTTCACGTACCAGAAGAAGCTGGTGGGCTCCCTCGGCGGCTTCGCGAAGCTGGAGAAGTACCGGAACACCTTCGGCGACGAGTGGGGGGCCAAGCACCCGTTCCAGACGGGTCAGGTGGCCATGCAACTGGACGGCGAGTGGCGGCTCGGGATGGCGAAGGCCGCCGGGACCGACTTCGAGATCGGCACCGCGCCGATGCCCGTGGCCGACGACGAGGTGGACGAGTACGGCAAGGGCTTCCTCTCCGGCACGATCATCGGCATCGCCCCGCAGAGCAAGAAGCAGAACGCGGCCTGGGAGCTGGTGAAGTACCTGACGACCGACACCGAGGCCGTCGTCTCCTTCGCCAACGCCATCCACAACGTGCCGTCCACGTTCGCGGCGCTCAAGTCGCCCGATCTGAAGGTGGACGAGGGCTTCCGGACCTTCCTGGACATCGCCCAGAACGAGCACTCGAACACCCCGCCGGCCTCCGTCAACGGCTCCACGTACCAGACGACGCTGCAGGACTTCGGCTACCAGTACGAGTCCGGCAAGGTCACGGACCTGCGGAAGGGCCTGGAGAAGACCGCCCAGCAGATCGACACCGACATCGCGCAGGCGAAGTAGCCCCGATGTCCACGCTCGCTCTCCGCGCGAAGCGCCGCAGGTCGGCGCTTCGGACGGTGGCCTTTTTGTCCCCCTGGCTGATCGGGTTCGGCGTCTTCTTCGCCTATCCGCTGGTGTCCACCGTGTACTTCTCGCTGATGAAGTACGACGGATTCGGCACCCCGGTCTTCCGCGGCCTGGGCAACTGGTCCTACGTCTTCGACGACTACCCGATGTTCTGGCCGGCCCTGCGCAACACGCTCTGGCTGGTCCTGGTCATGGTCACCTGCCGGGTGCTCTTCGGGCTCGGCGTCGGTCTGCTGATCACCAAGATCAAGACCGGGGCAGGTGTCTTCCGCACCCTCTTCTACCTGCCGTACCTCGCCCCGCCGGTCGCCGCGACCCTGGCCTTCGTCTTCCTCCTCAATCCCGGGACCGGGCCGGTCAACGCGATCCTGGGCGATCTGGGCCTGCCGACGCCCGGCTGGTTCACCGACCCCGCCTGGTCCAAGCCGGCGCTCACCGCGCTCGCGCTGTGGGGCGTGGGCGACCTGATGGTGATCTTCATGGCCGCGCTGCTCGACGTCCCGAAGGAGCAGTACGAGGCCGCCGAACTGGACGGGGCGTCGGCCTGGCAGCGGTTCCGGTATGTGACCCTGCCGAGCATCTCGCCGATCGTGATGTTCGCCGTGGTCACGGGCGTGATCCAGACCATGCAGTACTACACGCAGCCCCTGGTGGCCGGGAAGGTCGCCTCCGGCGTCATCGGCGGCTCCGGACAGCAGTTCGAGCCGGGCTACCCGGACAAGTCGACCCTGACCCTGCCCCAACTCGTCTACAACCTGGGCTTCCAGCGCTTCGACTACGGCTCCGCCTGTGTGGTCGCGCTCGTGCTGTTCGCCCTGTCGATGGTGTTCACCGCGCTGCTGATGCGGCGCCGGGGCGGACTGATCGGAGCGGGTGACTGATGACCCAACTACTCGACGCGCCCGACAGGACCGTGGCGCCGGTCGCCGCCCCGGCGAGCGAGCGCACCGCCCGCCGCCGGGCCCTGCTGGAGTGGATCGCCGTCCACTCCTTGGGCGTGGCCGCCGCCCTCTTCTTCACCCTGCCTTTCGTCTTCGTCGTGCTGACCTCGCTGATGAGCGACCAGCAGGCGCTCACCCGCGATCTGCTCCCGCACACCTGGGAGTGGGGCAACTACCGCCAGGTCCTCGACACCCCCGGCTTCCTGACCTGGTGGAGGAACACGCTTCTCTACGCCGGCCTCGGCACGGTCCTCACCGTCGTGTCGTCCGTCCCCGTGGCGTACGCGCTCGCCAAGTTCCGCTTCCGTGGCCGAAATCTGGCGCTGATGCTGGTCATCTCGATGATGATGCTGCCGCCGCAGGTCGTGGTGATCCCGATGTACCTGTTCTGGGCCAAGCAGATGGACCTGTCCGGTTCGCTGTGGCCGCTGATCATTCCGATGGCGTTCGGGGACGCGTTCTCCATCTTCCTGCTCCGGCAGTTCCTGATGACCATCCCGAACGAGTACCTGGACGCGGCCCGCGTCGACGGCTGCGGCGAACTGCGCACCCTGCTGCGGGTCGTCCTGCCGATGGCGAAGCCGGGCATCGCCGCCGTCGCGCTCTTCCAGTTCTTCTACGCCTGGAACGACTACTTCGGACCGCAGATCTACGCCTCCGAGAACCCGGCCGCCTGGACGCTCAGTTACGGCCTGGAGTCCTTCAAGGGCGCGCACCACACCGACTGGAACCTGACCATGGCCGCGACCGTGCTGGTCATGGCCCCCGTGATCCTCGTGTTCTTCTTCGCCCAGAAGGCGTTCGTCGAAGGCGTCACCCTGACCGGAGTAAAGGGTTAACACAGCTATGAAGCTCACCGTGGTCGGCGGAGGCTCGACCTACACCCCCGAACTCGTCGACGGGTTCGCCCGGCTCAGGGACACCCTGCCGATCGAGGAGCTGGTGCTCGTCGATCCGGCCGCCGACCGGCTGGAGCTGGTCGGCGGCCTGGCCCGCCGGATCTTCGCCCGGCAGGGGCACCCGGGCCGGATCGTCACCACCGGTGACCTGGACCGGAGCGTCGAGGGCGCGGACGCCGTGCTCCTGCAGCTCCGCGTCGGCGGCCAGGCAGCCCGCGAGCGCGACGAGACCTGGCCGTTGGAGTGCGGCTGTGTCGGTCAGGAGACCACCGGCGCGGGCGGCCTGGCGAAGGCGCTGCGCACGGTCCCGGTCGTCCTGGACATCGCCGAGCGGGTGCGCAGGACCAACCCCGATGCCTGGATCATCGACTTCACCAACCCGGTGGGGATCGTGACCCGCGCCCTGCTGCGGGCCGGGCACAAGGCGGTCGGCCTGTGCAACGTGGCGATCGGCCTGCAGCGGAGGTTCGCCGCGCATCTCGGTGTGGCCCCGGCCGAGGTCCACCTGGACCACGTGGGCCTCAACCACCTCACCTGGGAGACCGGGGTCCGCCTCGGCGGCCCCGAGCGCGAGGACGTGCTGCCGAAGCTGCTGGCCGACCACGGCGAGCGGATCGCGGCCGACCTGCGTCTGCCCCGCCCCGTGCTGGACCGCCTCGGTGTGGTCCCGTCCTACTACCTGCGCTACTACTACGCCCACGACGAGGTCGTGCGGGAGCTGGGGACCAAGCCCTCGCGAGCCGCCGAAGTGGCCGCGATGGAACGGGAGTTGCTGGAGATGTACGCCGACCCCGCCCTCGACGAGAAGCCCGCGCTGCTCGCCCGCCGGGGCGGGGCCTTCTACTCGGAGGCGGCCGTGGACCTCGCCGCATCGCTGCTGGGCGACGGGGGCAGCCCGTACCAGGTGGTGAACACCCTCAACGGCGGCACGCTGCCGTTCCTGCCCGCCGACGCGGTGATCGAGGTGCAGGCGGCCGTGGGCCCGCACGGCGCGTCCCCGCTGCCGGTGCCGACCGTGGACCCGCTGTACGCGGGCCTGATGGCGAACGTGACCGCGTACGAGGACCTGGCCCTCGACGCGGCCCTGCGCGGCGGCCGGGACCGGGTGTTCCGGGCCCTGCTCTCCCATCCCCTGATCGGCCAGTACGAGTACGCCGAGGCCCTCACCGACCGGCTCCTCGCCCACAACCGGGAGCACCTCGCGTGGGCATGAGCGACGGCGTGCGCGGGAGTTCACCGGCGGGCGCCCACGCCGATTCGGGCGCGGGCGCGGGCGTGCGCGGGAGCGCGCTCGGCGGCGTGCGCGGGCGTGACGGCCGGCGCGGCAGCGTGCTCGCCGTCGACGCGGGCAACAGCAAGACCGACGTGGCCGTGATCGCGCCCGACGGGGAGGTGCTGGGTGCGGCGCGCGGCGGTGGGTTCCAGCCGCCGACGGTCGGGGTGAGCACGGCGGTCGACGGCCTCGCGGAGGTCGTACGGCGGGCCTTCGCCGAGGCCGGGACCGCCTCGGTCGACCATGTCTCGGCGTGTCTCGCGAACGCCGACTTCCCCGTGGAGGAGCAGGGCCTGGCGGCGGCGTTGCGCACGCGCGCGTGGGGCGCGACCGTCGAGGTCCGCAACGACACCTTCGCGATCCTGCGGGCCGGTGTGGCCGAGCCCCGGGGCGTGGCGGTGGTGTGCGGTGCCGGCGTGAACTGCGTCGGCATGCGCCCCGACGGCCGCACCGCGCGCTTCCCCGCGCTGGGGCGCATCTCCGGGGACTGGGGCGGCGGTTGGGGTCTGGCCGAGGAGGCGATGTGGCACGCGGCACGCGCCGAGGACGGCCGGGGCGGCCCCACGGCACTCGCCGAGACGCTGCCCGCGCACTTCGGCCTGGACTCCGTGTACGCCCTGGTCGAGGGCCTCCACCTGGGGCACATCCCGGCCGTACGCCGCCACGAGCTGACCCCGGTCCTCTTCGCCACGGCGACCGGCGGCGACCAGGTGGCCCGCTCGCTGGTGGACCGTATGGCCGAGGAGGTGGTGGCCATGGCGGCCGTGGCCCTGACCCGTCTGGACCTCCTCGGCGAGGAGACCCCCGTGCTCCTCGGCGGCGGTGTGCTCGCCGCCCGGCACCCCCTCCTCGACGCCCGGATCCGCGAGGCGCTGGCCGCCGCCGCGCCCAAGGCGGTCCCCCGGGTGGTCACGGCCGCCCCGGTGCTGGGCGCGGCACTGCTCGGGCTCGACCACGTGGGCGCGCCGCGCGGCGTGCACGCGCGCGTGCGGGCGCACTACGAGAGGGGCTGACACCGCCCCCGCGCCACCTTCGGATCTCCCCCTCGAACGCGTTCGAACCCCCAGGGAACCGAACCCGAACGAACCGCGTATTCATGGGCAGGGGGTGGTGCGGGAAGCCTTGTGCTGCGCCGGAATCCGACGGGCACAGCGCCTAGGGACACGATCGGGGAACAAGATCGAGTCAGGGTCTGTGCGTTGTCAGTCCCGACGGCGATACTTGCGGCCGTGCACCTCTGTCCGCGGGAGCGGGCGGAAGCGATGGACGGATGACCAGGGGGAGGTCAGGTGACATTCACGCCGGAGGGCAGCGCGGCACCGACGGCACCACCCACGGGCCCGGGCCCCGCCGTGCCGTCTCAGGCCGCACAGGCCGCACCCGTGCCGAGGGCCCCCACGCCACCCCCGGCCCCGGACGGCGGGCCGCCGCGCCGGACCGCGTTCGCCGAGGGCGTGGACCAGTTGCGCGCCGCGGCGACGACCGAGCCCGGCCGGCTGCGCATCATCGGCGCCGTCCTCGCCTTCCTGGTCGTCGCGTTCGGCTCCGTCACCGCCTGGCAGATGAACGACCGCGCGGCCGCCGCCGACGACGTGCTCCACGGCAGCCAGCCGCTCAGCTCCGCCGCCGCCGAGATCTACAGTTCGCTGGCCGCCGCCAACACGGCGGCCTCCAGCGGGTTCCTCGCGGGCGGGCAGGAGACCGCGGACTCGCGCAAGGACTACGAGCGGGAGATGAGCCAGGCCGCGCGACAGCTGGCCTTCGCGGCGGGCGCCTCGAAGTCCGGTTCCGACTCCGAGAAACGCATCATCGCGCTGAACGCCCTGCTGCCCGAGTACAAGGGCCTGGTGGAGCGGGCCCGCGCCAACAACCGGCTGGGCTACCCACTGGGCGGCGCCTACCTGCGCTACGCGAACGACAAGATGCAGAAGATGCTCGAAGAGGCGAAGAGCATCTACGACAACGAGAACGAGCGGCTCCGCGACGACTACGCGGAAGCCACGGCCTATCCCTGGGCCGCGATCGGCCTCGGCGTCGTCGCCATCGGCGGCCTCGTCTGGGCCCAGCGGCGCAACTACCGCCGGACGAACCGGGTGTTGAACCACGGCATGGTCGCGGCGACGGCCGCCTCCACCGTCGTCCTGCTGTGGCTGGCCGGCGGCCACACCGTCGCCCGTGCGGGGTTGAACGACTCGTACGAACACGGAGTGCGGTCGCTGACCGTCCTCAACGACGCCCGTATCGCCTCGCTCACCGCCCGTGGCAACGAGAACCTGACGCTGATCAGCCGGGGCGCGCAGTCGATCAAGATCATGGTCGACGGCGAGGAGACGGCCGTGGACGAGTTCGACCACAACTTCAAGATCGAAATGCGTAACCTCGAGGACCAGTTGGCCGCCGCCGAGCGACTGGCCGACGACAGCGGCGGCTCGAAGCCCGTACGGGCCGCCGGCCTCGGCATGGAGGAGTGGAAGGCCCGGCACGCCAAGGCCCGCGCCGCCGACGACAAGGGCGACTACCAGTGCGCTCGGGACCAGGTGATCGGCGGCAGGTCCACGGACGACTGCCCGGACGGTAACCGTCCGACCGGGCAGTGCTTCGACCAGGTCGACACGAATCTGGGCCTCGCGAGCGATTACGAGAAGAACGAGTTCAAGGCCGCGGCCCGGAGCGGCCGTGCCGCCATGCTCGGGCTCCCGGTGGGCGCCGCCGTACTGGCCGTGCTGGGCGCGGCGGGCGCGGTGCTGGGCATCGGACGCAGGCTTTCGGAGTACCGGTGACGGCGGCGGGAGGCAGCGCGGTGGAAGGAGGAGCGATGCATGCGGTACGGCGTCTACGGGCCGGCCTCAGCGGTTGGGGCGGCGTGGGCGCGATGGCGGTCCTCTGTGCCCTGACCCTGCTCTTCGCCCTGGTGCTGCCGGTGAAGAGCACCCGCGGCGACGGCGGCGCGGGCACGGGGGGGCAAGGTCTGGCCCGGGGTACACAAGTGCGAGCCGACGACTGCAAGACCATGAAGGATCCGGAGAACCAGAGCCTGAGGCCCTCCTCCGACGAGTCCGGCCAGGCGATCAAGCGGATCATGGACGCGGACGTCATCACGGTCGGCGTCGACCAGAACAGCTACCGCTGGGGCTACCGCGACCCGAACAGCGCCAAGGACGACGCCCAGTTGGAGGGCTTCGACATCGACATCGTGCGCCGCATCGCCGAGGAGATACTGGGCAGCAGCGAAAAGGTGCGCTTCCGGGCGATTCCCACCAGTCAGCGCATCAAGGCGCTGCAGGACAAGGACGTCGACATGGTGGTCCGCACGATGACGATCAGCTGCGAACGCATGCAGGATGTCGCCTTCTCCCAGCCCTACTTCAAGACCGGGCAGCAGGTCCTGGCCCCCAAGTCCTCGACGATCAAGGGCTACGGCCAGACGCTCGCGGACAAGAAGATCTGCACGGCGGACACGTCCACCGCCTGGTCCACCCTCGATGCCGGGAAGGACTCGGGCAAGCTGCCCGCCTCCGCCGACATATCCCTGACCGTCCCCAACCAACTCGACTGCCTGGTCAGGCTCCAACTCGGAGAGGTCGACGCGGTGGTCACCGACGGAGCGCTCGCCGCGAGCCAGGCGGCGCAGGATCCGACGGTGGATCTGAAGGGCGCCCCCTTCACCACCGAGTACTACGGCGTGGCGATGAACCGGGGGGACACGGATCTGGTACGCCGGGTCAACCAGGTGCTGGTGGACTACCTCAAGGACGGCTGGCAGGACTCGTACGACACCTGGCTGTCCGGAACGCTCGGCGACGATGCGGCGCAGTCCCGGCCGCCTTCGCCCCAGTACAGAGACTGACGTACCGGGACCGACGTACGAGGACCGCATTCAACTGACGGACACCGACAGCAGCGAGAGGTGATCGATGGGCGTCGCGGGATCCACCGGGCCGGTGATGGACCGGGACGAGGTGGACCGTGCGCTCGCGCGGCTCGGCGCGGAGCACGAGGCCATCGAGACCTCGCTGCTCGCCCTCCAGGACCACGCGGGCCGCAGGCTGCTCGAAGGCGCCGAGCTGACCGGCGTCACCAAGGAGCGCTGGACCGCCGCGGACGCGTCGATCACGCTGCTGTGGGCGTACTTCGACGCGTACACGGACGCCTTGCACAGCGCCCGGGAGATCCGTTCACGGCGGCGCTGGTCCAGCCGTGAGGACCTGGTGGAGCTGACCGAACTGCTGCGCGGCGAGGCGGTCACGGTCGCCGGCTCCGCGACGGCGATGGCGAACGCGCCGACACTCCAGGGCACGACCCGGCTCAGCGAACAGTTCTCGCTGGTCACACTCGTGGACCGGATGAACGACCTGTACGCGGCCTCGTTGGACATGGTCGTGGCCGCCGACGCCGTCTGGTCCGCGCTGCCCGCCAGGATCGATCTGCTGGCCGCCGAGCTCCAGCGCACCCGTCAGCTCGCGCACTCCGTGGGCGTGCGCCCCGGCGAGCATCCGGCCGGCGACGACCTGGAGCGGATCACCCGCACCCTGACCCGGCTCCGTGAGCAGGTCGTCTCGGACCCGCTGGCCTTCTGGGTGCCCACGCCGGGCAGTTCGGCACCCGGTGGCGGCCGCCCGGACACCTCCACGTACGACCGTGAGGCACGGGCCCTGGAGGACGTACGGCGGGAGATCGAAGCCGTGCTGACGGTCCGGCAGGACGCGGAGGCACGGCTGGTGAAGCTGCGGGACGTGCTCAGCCGCGCGGACCGCACCCTCGCCGAGGCGCGCAGCGCGCGCGGTGAGGTGCTGGCGAAGATCGCCGCGACGGAGGTGCCCGTGGTGAGCGGCCCGCCGACGGTGCTGCAGGAGCAGTTGGCGATGGCGGCGGAGTACCGCAGACACGCGCAGTGGCACCGGCTCTCCCCGCTCCTGGAGTCGTTGGAGCAGAAGGCGGACGACGAACTGCTGCGGGCCCGCGAGTCGTTGACTGCGGTCACCGCGCCGCTGGCGGTCCGCGCGGAGCTGCGCGGCCGCCTCGACGCGTACAAGGCGAAGGTCGCCCGGCACGGCTTCGCGGAGGACTCGCTGCTGGTCGAGCGGTACGACGCGGCGCGCCGCATGCTGTGGAGCGCCCCGTGCGACCTGCGGGTCGCCGAGGCGGCGGTGCTGCGCTATCAGCACGCGGCCGCCGAACTGCTGGGCCAGTCGGTGCCGGTCCCACGTGCGCCCGAGGACCGGAGGGAGGAGCAGTCGTGAGTCAGACGCAGGAGAGCCCGGCGGGCGAGGAGGCGCCGCGGCAGTCGTGCCAGCGGCCCGGTTGCTCGGGGGCGTACGAGGACGTGGGCGGCGGCGAGCTGTACTGCGACGAGTGCGGTCTGGCGCCGGTCGTCTCGGCGAGCGGCATGGTCAACTCGCCGCCCACCGGCATCACCGGGGGCGGGCGGGGCTCGCGCGGCTCCGGTTCCAGCAGTTCGCGCTCCTCGCGGACGTCCGGGCGCTCCTCGCAGTCCCGGCGCTCGGTCTCCGGCCGGCTCTCCCGTGCCCTGTCGGGCCGGTCGACGGGCCGCTCGGTGTCGGTGCGCAGCTCCGGCAAGACCGCGAGTTCCTCGGGGCGGGCGCGGCTCGGTGTCGGGCTCGTCCAGGTCCCGGACGTGCCGCGTCCGGATCCGCGCTCGATGGTCCTCGATACCGCGGAGGTGCCCGAGCGGAAGCGGTTCTGCTCGCGCTCCGACTGCGGGGCCCCGGTCGGCCGGGCGCGCGGTGACCGGCCCGGGCGTACGGAGGGCTTCTGCACCAAGTGCGGCCACCCGTACTCCTTCGTGCCGAAACTGCACTCGGGCGACATCGTGCGCGGCCAGTACGAGGTCGTGGGCTGTCTGGCGCACGGCGGTCTGGGCTGGATCTACCTGGCCATAGACCGGGCGGTGTCGGACCGCTGGGTCGTGCTGAAGGGCCTGCTGGACACCGGCGACCAGGACGCGATGGCCGCCGCGATCTCCGAGCGCCGCTTCCTCGCCGAGATCGAGCACTCCAACATCGTCCGCATCTACAACTTCGTCGAGCACCTCGACCAGCGCACCGGTTCGCTGGACGGGTACATCGTCATGGAGTACGTCGGCGGCAAGTCGCTGAAGGAGATCGCCAACGGCCGCCGCACGGCGGACGGGCGCCGCGATCCGCTGCCGGTGGAGCAGGCGTGCGCGTACGGCATCGAGGCCCTGGAGGCGCTCGGGCACCTGCACAGCCGCAACCTGCTGTACTGCGACTTCAAGGTCGACAACGCGATCCAGACCGAGGACCAGCTCAAGCTGATCGACATGGGCGCGGTGCGCAGGATGGACGACGACGAGTCGGCCATCTACGGCACCGTCGGCTACCAGGCCCCCGAAGTCGCCGACGTGGGCCCGTCGGTCGCCTCCGACCTGTACACGGTCGCCCGCACGCTCGCCGTCCTCACCTTCGACTTCCAGGGCTACACGAACGTCTTCGTGGACTCCCTGCCCGACCCCGACAACATCGAGGTCTTCCGCCAGTACGAGTCCTTCTACCGGCTGCTGGTACGTGCCACCGACCCCGACCCGGCCCGCCGGTTCGCCTCCGCGCAGGAGATGTCGGAGCAGTTGACGGGTGTGCTGCGGGAGGTCGTCTCCCTGCAGACGGGCCGGGCCCGCCCCGCCCTGTCGACGATCTTCGGGCCCGAGGTGAAGGTCACGGACACGGAGCTGTTCGCGAAGCTGGACGGGGACGTGTCCAGGCTGGGCACGCGCCGCGACAAGCCGACCACCAGGAACGGTGGTGCGCCTTCCGGTTCACCTTCCGCCACGCCCGCCCTGCTGACCGCCGGCGCCGCCGCCCCCGCCCCCCGGCTCACCCGGCAGCTCGACACCGCCGCCGCGGCCCTCGCGCTGCCCGTGCCGCGCGTGGACCCGGGAGACCCGAACGCCGGGTTCCTCGCGGGACTGATCACCTCCGCGCCGACCGAGCTGATCACAGCGCTGCACGCGGCCCCCAGCGGCTCGCTGGAGCTGCGGCTGCGCGAGCTGCGGGCCCGGCTGGAGATGGCCGAGTTCACCATCGCCCTGGCCACGCTGGACGCCCTGGAGCGGGACCACCCCGACGACTGGCGGGTGGTCTGGTACCGGGGCGTGGCCGCGCTCGCCACCGGCGACCACGAGAACGCCGCGCTGTCCTTCGACGCGATCTACGACGCCTTCCCGGGCGAGCCGGCCCCCAAGCTGGCCCTCGGCCTGTGCGCCGAGGTGCTGGGGCAGCTGGACAACGCCGCCGAGTACTACCGCCTGGTGTGGACGACCGACCCCAGCTTCGTCAGCGCCGCGTTCGGGCTCGCCCGGGTGCGACTGACCGCCGGGGACCGGCTCAACGCCGTCCGGACCCTGGAGTCCGTACCGGAGGCGTCGATCCACTACACCGCCGCCCGGGTCGCCGCCGTACGGGCGCGGCTCAGACACCGTACGGACGCGACGCTCGGAGCCGTACCGGCACAGCCCTCGGCCGGGACCGCCGGAACCGCGCCGGACGCCCCGTTCCTGGACGATCTGACCGCGGCCGCCGGGCAGGTCGAGGCGCTCGGCGGGTACGGTCTGGACGCGGTGCGCCGCGAGCAGTTGTCCACAGAGGTCCTCGGCTGCGCCCTGGACTGGGTACTCTCCGGAAGCCAGGGTGCCGCGCCCCCGGCCGGCGAGCGGGTGTTGCTCGGCAGCACGCTGGACGAGCGCGGCCTCCGCTTCGGACTGGAGCGGTCGTACCGCACACTGGCCCGGCTCGCCCAAGGCGGCGAGGAGAGGATCGACCTGGTGGAACGTGCCAACCGTTACCGCCCCCGGACGTGGGTGTAGTTGATGTCGCAGATGCCCCAGCCGACCGCGCTGACGAAGTGCCCGATCTGCGAGTGGCCCCTCGCATCGGACGACCGCTTCTGCGGTGCGTGCGGCCATGACCTCTCGGCGGACCCCGCACCGCCGGAGGACCAGCCGACCATCACCATGAACGGGACGGCGGCCGCCGCGCCCGACGCGGCGTCGCCCGTGGACTGGCCGCTCGCCTCCCCGCCCAGCTCCGACACGCCACCGCCGGTGGTCCGCCCCACCGACATCCCGGGCACCGACTCCGGCGGCGGCGAACTGCCCGGACCGGGCCGGGGCGTACGGTTCGACCGGCCCCGCGAGCCCGACGAGTACCCGCTGGCCGCGCCCCAGCCGCCGGACCCGCGCACCACCGACATGGCCACCCCGCCCGCCGGGATGAAGGTGTGCGTGGCCTGCCGCGCGGGCCATGTCGACCGGGACGGCTACTGCGAGAACTGCGGACACGCCCAGCCCCGTGAACGCGACCACATGGAACTGGAGTTGGGCGCGGTCGCCGCGGTCAGCGACCGGGGCCTGCGCCACCACCGCAACGAGGACGCGTTCGCGATCTCCTCGACCGCGCTGCCCGACGGCTCCCCCGCGGTCGTCGCGATCGTCTGCGACGGCGTGTCCTCCGCGACCCGCCCCGACGACGCCTCGCTCGCCGCGGCCCGCGCCGCCAACGAGACGGTCCTGGAATCGCTGCCGCGCGGCACGCACCCCCAGCAGGCCATGCATGACGCGATCGTCGCCGCCGCGAGCGCCGTCAACGCCCTCGCGGAGGAGCCGGAGACGGCCCAGGAGCACGCCCCGCACCAGAACGCGCCTGCCTGCACCATCGTCGGCTCGATCGTCACCCCGAACCTGCTCGTCGTCGGCTGGGTCGGTGACAGCCGCGCCTACTGGGTGCCGGTGGACCGCAGCGCGCCCCCGGCCCGGCTCACCGAGGACGACTCGTGGGCGGCACAGATGGTGTCCGCGGGACTGATGAACGAGGCCGAGGCGTACGCCGACGAGCGTGCCCACGCGATCACCGGCTGGCTCGGCGCGGACGCGTACGAACTGGAGCCGCACACCGCTTCCTTCAAGCCGGACCGGCCGGGTGTAGTGGTGGTGTGCACCGACGGGCTGTGGAACTACGCGGAGGCCGCCGAGGAGATGGCCGAGGCCGTGCCCCTGGACGCGGCCGAGCGGCCGTTGCGCTGCGCGCGGGTTCTGGTGGGCCACGCCCTCGACGGGGGTGGCCACGACAACGTAACAGTGGCGATCCTGCCGTTCCCTGCGCCTCCTCAGGGGGCAGGATCGGCCTGAGGGTGCTCGCGGGCCGGATGTTCGCGGGCGTCCCGGCGGCCGGACGGGAAGGGCCGACGGACCGGAGGGGACCGGTCCGGGTACGGGCACGCACAGTCATCACCCCACGTGCTGTGGGGCCGCTAGGGGGATCAGAGTAGGCATGGCCAATTTCTCGAAGTCGAACGTGCCGCAGTTCTCGGTCGAGGTGTACCAGAACGAGTACCTGCCCGAGGGCGGCCGCGAGGTGAACGCCATCGTGACGGTCAGCGCGACCGGCGGCGGCACCATCGGCAGCGCGGTCGCCGCGCCGCACCTGTACTCGCCCGGGCAGGGCCCGTCCGCCGCCGTGGCGCTCATGGTCGACTGCTCGGGGTCGATGGACTACCCGCCGACCAAGATGCGCAACGCCCGGGACGCCACGGCCGCCGCGATCGACACCCTGCGCGACGGCGTCCACTTCGCGGTGATCGACGGCACTCACGTGGCCCGGGAGGTCTACCCCGGCGGCGGCCGGCTCGCGGTCGCCGACTCCGCCACCCGGGACCAGGCCAAGCAGGCGCTGCGCAGGCTCAGCGCGGGCGGCGGCACCGCCATCGGCACCTGGCTGAAGCTCGCCGACCGGCTGCTCGCCTCGGCCGACGTCGCCATCCGTCACGGCATCCTGCTCACCGACGGCCGCAACGAGCACGAGTCCCCCGAGGATCTGAAGGCCGCGCTGGACGCCTGTGCCGGACGGTTCACGTGTGACGCGCGTGGAGTGGGCACCGACTGGGAAGTGAAAGAGGTCACGGCCATCGCCTCCGCGCTGCTCGGCACCGCCGACATCGTCGCCGATCCGGCCGCCCTGTCCGCCGACTTCACGCAGATGATGGAGGCGGCCATGGGCAAGGAGGTCGCGGACGTCGCCCTCCGGCTGTGGACCCCGGTCGGCACGAAGGTCAAGTTCGTGAAACAAGTGGCGCCCACGGTCGAGGAGTTGACCGACCGCCGCACCGAGGCCGGACCGCGCGCCGGGGACTACCCCACCGGTTCGTGGGGGGACGAGTCCCGCGACTACCACGTGTGCGTCGAGGTCCCGGCCGCCGACCTCGGTCAGGAGATGCTGGCCGCCCGGGTCTCCCTCGTCATCCCGCAGCCCGACGGCAGCACCCAGAGCCTCGGCGCCCAGGGTCTGGTGAAGGCCCTGTGGACCGACGACATGGTCGCGTCCACGTCGATCAACCCCCAGGTCGCGCACTACACGGGTCAGGCCGAACTGGCACAAGTCATCCAGCAAGGACTGGATGCCCGTAAATCCGGCGATTTCGACGGAGCAACCGCCAAGCTGGGACGGGCCGTTCAGCTCGCCAGCGCCTCGGGGAACGCGGATACTGCGAAACTGCTTGCGAAGGTGGTGGACGTGGTCGACGCGGCGACAGGTACTGTGCGACTGAAGGCGAAGGTCACGGAGGCCGACGAGATGACTCTCGAGACACGGTCGACAAAGACTGTTCGTGTAAAGAAGTAGCTGGAATCAGAGCAAGAAGTACCCGGAAACACCGCTGCACACGAGCCTGGCTCCCCCACCGGGGGTCCGGACGAAGCGGCCACACCGGCCCGTCGCGGCCACAGGAACCGGCCGTGAGGCCGGAAAGGAGAGGGGGAAGCGCCGACATGCCGACCTGCCCGAACGGACACCAGTCGGGTTCCGACGACTGGTGCGAGGTCTGCGGTCACCGTATGGCCGGTGCCGTACCCCCGCCGCCTCCACCGCCGCCCCCGGGCGCCGGTTACGGATACCCGCCGCCCGGATCC
>NZ_JARGEE010000201.1:0-16708 GCF_033794485.1 Streptomyces sp. MB09-02B | reverse complement strand
CCCCCGTTCCTCACCTCCCCCTCGCGCACCCCACGTCAAGGAGCCAACGATGAGCACCCTGTCCTACAAGGTCCTCGACCTCGACTTCCCGGCCGGCAGCAGGAACAAGACCGCCACCCTCGTCACCGGCGAGACCGAAGCCCTGCTCGTGGACGCCGCCTTCACCCGCGCCGACGGCCACCGCCTGGCCGCCGAGATCCTCGACTCGGGCAAGAAGCTGACCACCGTCTTCGTCTCCCACGGCGACCCCGACTTCTACTTCGGCGCCGAGGTGATCGCCGACGCCTTCCCCGACGCGGTCTTCGTCGCCACCCCGCTCGTCATCGACCACATCCACCACTCCTACGAGGGCAAGCTCAAGGCCTGGGCGGCCCTCGGCGCGAACCTGCCCACCCGCCTGGTCGACCTCGAACCGCTCACCGGGGACCTCACCCTGGAAGGGCACCGTTTCGAGCTCAAGGGGGGCCCGGCCGCGCTGGCCGACCGCCACTACCTCTGGCAGGCCGAGTCCCGTGCCCTCCTCGGCGGCGTCCTGCTCTTCCAGCAGGAGCACGTCTGGGTCGCCGACACCCCCACCCCCGGTGACCGCGCCGCCTGGATCGACCTGCTGGACGAGATGGCCGCGCTCCGGCCGGAGCTGGTCGTCCCCGGCCACCGGCTGCCCGGCACCCCGGCCGACGCCTCCGCGATCGCCGCCACGCGCGCGTACCTGCTCGCGTTCGAGGAGGAACTGGACAAGGCGGCCGACGGCGCGTCGCTGACCGAGGCCCTCGTCCGGCGCTACCCCGACAACGGGATGCAGATCGCCGCGCAGATCGGCGCGAAGGTCGCCAAGGGCGAGATGAAGTGGGGCTGACGGGGATGACCACCACCGACTTCGCCACCTCCACCGCCCCCGCCGACGTCGTACGACGCCAGTACCTCGCCTCTGCGACGCGTGACCTGGCGGCTCTGCGTGCCACCCTCGCCCCCGACGTGGAGTGGACGGAGATGGCGGGCTTCCCCCTCGCCGGCACCTACCGCACCCCCGACGGGGTCACCTCCAACGTCATGGAGAAGCTCGGCCAGGACTGGGACGACTGGACCGCCCACGACGACACCTATGTCGTCGACGGCGAGAACGTCGTGGTCCTCGCCCGCTACACCGCGACGAACAAGGCCACGGGCAAGCACATCCACGTCCGCGTCGCCCACCACTTCACCGTCCGGGGCGGCCTCATCGTCCGCTTCGAACAGTTCGTCGACACGGCCCTCGTCCGCGAGGCCATGCAGGCCACCTGATCGCCTCCGGCACCTCGCCCTCGGTTTCCGGCACCCGGTTCCCGGTGCGCCCGTTCCGGCTCCCGGCTTCCTCCGTACCCGGTCTGACGTCACGTCGGGCCGGGTACGTCGCGTCGCGCCGCCGTGCCCCTCAGCCGGTGGCGCGCGGTGAAGTGCGCCCGGCCGGCGAGGCGACATGCCCATCCTGAATCCGGTTGCGGGACCCGGGGCGTGCCTGACACGGTGCGGGTTTCCGCGACATCGGTGAGGTTCCCGTGACGATCTACTTCTATGGCGAGCCGACGAGGTCCCCTACGGCTGCTTCTCGAACTTCTCCGATCACGGCTTCGACCTCGACGGGGTCTGGTGGCCGACCTCGGAGCACTACTTCCAGGCGCAGAAGTTCAAGGGCACCCGCCACGCGGATCTCGTCCGGCGTGCGCGCACGCCGTTGCGGGCGGCGGAGTTGGGCCGCGACGTGTCCAAGCCCCTGCGACGGGACTGGGAGCGGGTCAAGGACGACGTGATGCGCCGTGCGGTGGCGACCAAGTTCCGCGCGCACGCCGACATCCGCGACATCCTGCTGTCCACCGGTGACGAGGAGATCGTCGAGGACACCACCACCGATCACTACTGGGGTCGGGGCAGGACCGGGAACGGCAAGAACATGCTCGGGCGGATCCTGGTGCGCACCCGCGGCCAGCTGCGAACCGCCTAGCCCCGTCGAGGAGTTACCCACAGGGCCGAGGAAATCCCGCAGAGGTCCCCCTCGGCCGTGGCCAGGGCGGCGCCCACCCGGTGCTTGCGTCCTTCCTCCGCCACGACCCACGCGTACGACACCAGCCGTGAGGCGACCGGCACCGGCCGGAGCAGCCGGGCGGCGAGCGAGGCGGTCACCGCGCCCTCCCGCATGGTCCCGAGCAGTCGGCCCGCCGCGTTTCCCGGGCAGTCCAGCGCCCCCCACACGAGCTCCGTCGGCAGCATCCCGTCGGCGTCCGCGAGCGCGGGACCTGGTGTCCACGCGGTGGCCACCAGGTCCCGTCCGGGGACGCCTCCGCAGTGCAGGCGGAGCCCGGTGTCGGGCGTACGGTCGAGCCCGCATCCGAAGCAGTCCACGGACCCCGTCGGGGGCGCCGCGCGATAGGCCTCGGCCGCCGTGGACGCCTCCGCCCAGGAGGGGGTGTCTGGTACGCCGAGAGCCGTGAGGTCCTCCGCGTCGGGCACGGCCACCGCGAGATCCCCGTCCGCGCCGGTCAGCACGGCCCCGCCGTCGTCGGTCCGTGCGAGCCCCACCGGCACCTCGACGGGCGTCGGCCGCCGGAAGTCCACCCGCACGGCCCCGGCCTCCGCCCGCCGGGCCAGCACCCCCGCCACGTACCCGCCGAACGCCACGCCGGGATAGCCCCGCAGCAGGTCGGGCACCGTGATCGTCTCGATCTCGCTCATGCCGCCACTCCACCACATGCCCGCCCCCGACGACCGCTGGAGCGTGCCCGGGTGCGGAGCGTCAGCTCCCGCAGCCGCGCCCCGCCGCCTTGGCCTTCGGCACCGTCGTCGTGGGGGAGGCGGACCGTTCGGCCGGTGTGCAGCAGGCGTTCACCCCGCAGCACGTGTCGGCCGCCGCTGACGACGCGCTCACCGAGCCGCCGCCTTCGGCCGGCTTGGTGGCGCGGACGACGGCGGAGTGCATGCCGTCGGCGACGGCGTGGGTCGGGGTGATCTCGACCTCGGTGAACCCGGCCGCCGCCAGACCCGCGCGCGCCGGCCGTCGCACCCGGCGACGTACCGCGCCCGCCAGCGGACGGACCCCCCGTCCGCCTCGCGCACGGTCACCGACGGCCGGTCCGTGTCGGCGTTGAGAACGCCGACCGCCTCGGTGGCGAAGTCGACCCGCCCTCCGTTGTCCAGAAACCGCGTCAACAGGTTGGTGACCAGCCGCTGTTGGGGATAGACGGTGTGCCGCTCACCGCGTCCGAGGTCGCTGTAGTCCAGCCGGAACCGGCCGTCCTCCGTACGGAACTCGCAGGTGCTGTGCGCCTGTCCGTCCCGACGCAGCCCCTCGGCCAGCCCGTGCCGCTCCAGGATCCGTACGGAGTGGGCGGCCAGGAATCCGGCACGCGCCCGCGTCTGGACGTGCGCGCGCTCGGCACGCTCCAGCAGGACGCAGTCGATCCCGCTGTCCTGAAGGAGATTGCCGAGCACGAGCCCGGCCGGCCCGGCACCGAGGACGACCACATCGGCTGCTCGCCGGATATTCCTATCTGTCACGAAAAGGGATAGTAGGTGGCTGGAAGTTCCCTACCTGACGAAAATCACCTGAACGAGAAGAGCGGAAACCGTGACCCCCGACGTGCCGGTCCGACGGCAGTTGGGCGGTGCGGTGCAGCCCCTTTCGGCGCGATCTGTGGGGTGTGTGTCGTAGACGCCATCACGCCGGATCCCCGAGATTGGAGGCGTGAAGGAGCGCAGCATTGTTTTCGTGATCTACGAGGGGTTTCAGCCTCTCGACCTCGTCGGCCCCCACGAGGTGTTCCAGCACGCCGGGCAGCTGGCCGGCGGTTATCGCCACCTGGTGGTGGCGCCTCGTTCCGGGCCGGTGCCGGCGGAGAGTGGGCTTCCGGTCCACGCCGGGTACGGGGTGGACGAGGTGGATCCCGAGGGTGTCGACACTCTGGTTGTGGCCGGTGGCAAGGGAGTCGACCAGGCGCGCCTCGATGCGGGGCTGACCGGGTGGATCCGGGACGTCGGGGCGAGTGCCCGCCGCGTCACCTCGGTGTGCAGCGGGGTGTTCCTGCTGGCCGCCGCCGGACTTCTCGACGGGCGCAGGGTCACCACCCACTGGGCCCGCGAACAGCAACTCATCCGGGAACATCCGGGTGTTGAGGTCGACTGCGAGCCCATTTTCATCCGGGACGGGCATGTGTGGACGTCGGCCGGTGTCACCGCCGGAATGGATCTCGCCCTCGCGCTCGTCGAGGACGATCTGGGGCGGGACGTCGTCCATGCCGTCGCCCGCGAGTTGGTCATGTTCCTGCGCAGGCCCGGCGGTCAGTCTCAGTTCAGCGTGACGCTGTGGTCGAAAGAGCCCGCGACTGACCCGATCCGTGCCGCGGTGTCGGCCATACACGCCGACCCCGGCGCCCGGCACGGAATCGCCGACCTGGCGCAGAGCGCGCGGCTGAGCCCGCGTCATCTGCAGCGCCGGTTCACCGCCGAACTGGGCACACCGCCCGCCTCGTACGTGGAGCGGGTACGTGTCGAGGCCGCCCAGCGCGCGCTCGCCGAGGGCGACGACCCGGTCGAGGCCATTGCGCGGCACTGCGGGTTCGGCACCGCCGAGACGCTGCGCCGCACCTTCCACCGTCACCTGGGCATCGCGCCCTCCGATTACCGGGCGCGGTTCTCCACCACCGCCCATGCGGAACTGCAACAGGAACAGGAGCATTCATGACCACCTACGGACTGCTGATCTTTAACGATGCCGAGGAGCTGGACTTCGTCGGCCCCTGGGAGGTGTTCACCTCGTCCTCGATGCTGCGCGACGGTGTGGACACCGCCATCCTGATTGCCGAAAAGTCCGGGCCCGTGCGCTGCAGCAAGGGCATGCGCGTCCTGCCTGACCACACATTCGGCGACCACCCGCGCCTCGATGTGCTGCTGGTCCCCGGTGGACCCGGGGCCCGGGAGACAGAGCCGCACAACCCGGTCGTCACCGGCTGGATCGCCAAGACAGCGGCACAGGTCTCCTGGGTCAGCAGCGTGTGCACCGGCGCGGCGCTTATGCACGCCGCCGGGCCCGCGCGCGGGCGGCGCGTCGCCACCCACTGGAGCTACGAGGACGCGCTCGAGGCGCACGGTGACGTCACCGTCGTCCGCGACGCCCGCTACGTCGTCGACGGCAACCTGATCACCAGCCAGGGCGTGTCCGCCGGGATTGACAGCGCCCTGTGGCTGGTGGGCCGGTTGCACGGGCGCGAGCACGCCCGCGCGGTGCGCCGGTACATTCAGTACGAGCCCGCGCCGCCCTACCCCGCCGACGAGCCCATCGTCGGCTGACCGATCCTGACAGCCGCGCTCGGCGCCGTCGGCCGACCGCACCGAGCGCCACGCCCACAGCGAGGAACGCGGGAGCCGCGCGTGCCAGCCCGCGGAATAGATCTTCCGTCAGCGGTTGACTCGCCGGTTCCTGCTTGAGGTGGCCGGACGGCCTTCTACGATCCGGTGTATGGATCCCGAGCTGCTGGAACGGATCACCGCGCGGCGCGCGGAACTGGACGAACTCGAAGAACGGCTGGCCAAGCAGTTGGCAGAGGTGCGGGCCGAGCGCGACGAGCTCGCTGTCGCCGAGAAGGTCCTGGAGCGGATCAGCGAGCAGCTGGCCGAGGAGCATGCTGCGTCCGCGCCGACGCCCGGTCACGTGGGTGGACGAGCGGTGATGCTGATCCCACACCGCGAGCCGGACGTGGAGGAGGTGATGCTTCCGCCGGACTACCAGCGCATCCTTGCCGCCGTGCGGCAGGCTGCCGGACCCATCATGGCCCGGCAGGTCGGCGAGATGCTGGGTGTGGACGTCAGCATGCGGGCCAAGCTGGAACCACTGCGCGGGAACTGGTCAGACTGACTGACCGCGGCTGGCTGCGGAAACTGCCCGACGGCCGGTTCACCACCCGCCTGTGACCAGGGACACTGCCGTGGCCACCCCGAGTGACGCGGTGCGGTCGTAACCACGGCGCCTCCGGCGGCCGTTGGAATTGCGTGCCTAGAACCAAGGAACACGCCGAGGGCACTTGCTCGCTTAGCCGACCTGCCGCGTCATGACCGGTCCGGCGGCCTGTCGCACAGCGGCGAGCATGCGTTGGTAGTCCGGGGGGAGCACGATCTCCTCCACGCCGGGCTGGTGTGCGGGATCAGCATCACCGTCCGTCCGCCCACCTGCCCGGGCATCGGCTCGGCCGAGGCACGCTCGGCGGCGAGCTGCTCGCTCACCCGCTCAAGGACCCGTTCGGCGACAGCGAGTTCGTCCCGCTCAGCCCGCACCTCCGCCAGCTGCTTGACCAGCTGTTCTTCGAGTTCGTCCAGTTCCGCACGCCGCGCGGTGATCCGTTCCAGCAGCTCGGGCTCCAACAAGCACAGGATCGTAGAAGGCCGACAGCCTCAGCGAGCAGGAACCGGCGAACCGACCGCTCCGCCAGACGATCTCGTCCGTGGACAGCCGCCCACGACCACCGTGAGCACCCCGAGAGCCGATCACACCAGCCCTTTGAGCTGCGACTTCAAGTCGGAGGCTCAGTGCTGTGCGGTGCGCCGTGGGAGACCTGGCTGATGTGCCAGTCGAGATGATCGGCCGCCAGAGCCGCCCGCTTGACGATGCGTCCCCTGGAATTCCCCGCCCGTCAGAATTGTGGTCCAGCCCCGGGCTTTCTGGTCCTGCCCGGGTCCGACCTCGTGGGCAATGCTGTCGTCTCAGAGAATCTTGATCCAGGACGCCCTCACCCCGCCGGGGTGATTCGGCCAGGTCATGACGTTCCACTTGTTGATTCCATTGGCGGGCTGCCACGCCGCGTCCCCGAACCACTGGACGCGGTTGTTCCCGGTCGAGATCCGGGTGATCCAGGAGTTGCCGGGCATTGATCGCGAACGCGTTCGTCGCGGTGAGGGCGGTCAGGGAGCCGTCAGTGCCAGGGTGGTCGTCGCGGCCATGGAAATTATTCACCTTCCGGAAGTCGACAGATCGCGGATCCTTCGACTGTTGAAACGGGTCGGCGGTGAAAGGGGTTGGTCGCCGAAGCGGGTTCTTCCGCCCTGCCCTTTGGGGCAACTCCGGGGGCGGAAAGGGCACCTTCCCCGACTGTCCGACAAGGATTCCTCGACCCACCGAACCTTCTCCGTGCAGTGCGCATCTACAGGGGGGCAGGCGCGCACCCGACCTCGTGCGCCCATTCGTATGCGAGGGGAATCAGACACTTCATGAAGAGCAAGCTGACCGCCGTGGCCCTGGCGGCGATCGTCGTCGCCGGCACCGCCGCTGCCGCCGTACCGGCCTCCGCCGCCCCGGCCGCGCCGACCCGCTGCCACACCGCCGACCTGAAGGCCGGCTTCGCCCTGGGGGACAGCGCGAAGCCGGAGATGAAGCAGACCGAGAAGCAGACCCAGGCGCACATCTGGTTCACCAACCGGAGTGAGCGCACCTGCACGCTGTCCGGCTTCGCGGGGGTCGACATGGTCGGCGCGCAGAAGACCGACGGCACCTGGTCGTTGGCGCGCTCCTCCCAGAAGCCCCCGAAGATGACCCTGGAGAAGGGGGACACGGTGGACTTCAGCATCACCCTGCTCCCGGTGGCCGCGTCCACGCCCCAGGCGGAGAAGTTCGTTCCGTCGAAGTTCCTGGTCACCCCGCCGAACGAGACGGAGCACTTCACCCTGACGTGGCCGTTCGGCGGCCAGATCCTCAAGCAGGACGCCGCCACGCGCCCGGCGACGTACCTCAACCCGATCGGGCTGTAGGCAGGGCAGAGTCAGAGCCACGGGGACGGCCTCTGTGAACGAGGCCGTCCCGTCAGCTCTCGCGGACGCGGAGCGAGCCGCAGACGACGAATCCGTCGTCCGACCCGTCCGACCCGTCCGACCCGTCCGACCCGTCCGACCCGTCCGACACGAGCAGCGTGGTGATTGTGGACCGATGCCGGTCCGGGACGGGTATGAACGCGTCGATGCCGACGGCGGCCGCCGTGTCGGGGGCGGGCGCGGGGGAGATCAGGAGTGCGGAGTACTGGGACTTCAGTTTCATGCCCAGCACGTTGAGGAACTCGACCTCCACCGCCTCGCCGGCCGTTCCGTCCGCCGCCCCGCCCGCCGGTCGCGCCCGCAGCACGAGCCGGCGATGGGACACCTCGTAGGACCAGAGCACAAAGGGCCGTTCGATCCGGAGAGGAAGCTCGCTCTCCAGGCCCGCGACGTGCCGTTGCACAGTGTTCCCCCCGGTTGGTGGTCGGGTACTTCGGATGGCCCGGTTCTCATGGACGCGAGGAGGTCGGGCCCGGTTGCTCCCAGAGGCCGGTCAGGTGCGTGTGGAGGACGTCCTGCGCCTCCTGCGGGGTGAGGTGGCCGACGAGGACGTGCGTGGTGAGGCCGTCCGCCAGGGCGAGGAGGGCGCGGGCCTCGCGTCGCGGATCGAGGGGCACGGCACGGTCGGTGCCCTCGCCGGCCTCCGAGACGAGGCGCGTGAACGCCTCGTGCAGGGCCGCGTAGTTCGACCGCAGCGCGCCCGCGAGCGCCTCGCTGACGGCCGCCTGCGCGACGAAGGCGAGCCAGACCCGTGCCTCGGCGCGGTGCTCTTCCCCGAGCAGTGAGACCTCGGTGACCGCATGGCCGAGGGCGGTGCCGGCCGACTGGGCCGGGCTTCTGACGAGGCGGGCCCGTACGCGCTCGCTGATCCGCTCGCCCACGTGTTCCAGAGCGAACACGAGCATCTCTTCCTTGGTGCGGAAACAACGCTGAACGGCACCCATGGACACCTGCGCGCGAGTGGCGACATCGCGAAGGGTCACGCCCTCGAGGCCGCGTTCGTCGGCGAGTCGGCAGACGGCCTCGGCGATGAGGCGGCGTCGGCCCACGTGATCCACCTGCCTGGGCATGCCCGTTCGCCTCCCTGTTCCGCGGCCCTCTGCCGCGCACCGCCCCTTATTTCGATGCGCTCGCATCGGTACAAGGATACGGTTGCGGTTCCGATGCGGTCGCATCGGAACGTGGGGAGGATGAGAACACCATGCGGGACGCCCTGTGGAAGATGCCGGCCGCTGCCCAGGCGGCGGCCGTGCGCGGCGGACATGTCTCGGCGCGCGAACTGGTCGACAGTCACCTCGACCGCATCGCCGAGGTCAACGGCCAAGTGAACGCCGTCACGCAGCTCTTGGCGGAGCGCGCACGCGAGGCCGCGACACGGACGGACCGCCGACGGGCCGCCGGTGAAGCGCTGGGGCCGCTCGCGGGTGTTCCGTTCACTGTGAAGGAGAGCACCGCCGTCGAAGGCGTGCCGACCACGTTCGGCACGGAGCGCTTCCGCGATCTGGTGGCGCCGGCCGACGCGCCTCCGGTGGCGCGGCTCCGCGCGGCCGGGGCCGTCCCCATCGGACACAGCAACATCCCCACCCTGATCCTGGCGGGGATGCACACACGCAGCGAACTGTTCGGCGACACGGTCAACCCGTGGGACAGCAGCCGGACCCCGGGCGGCTCCAGCGGGGGCGACGCGGTGGCCGTCGCCACGGGCATGGCGGCGCTCGGGCTCGGCAACGACTCCGGGGGATCGGTTCGTGTCCCGGCCCAGTTCTGCGGCGTGGCCGGGCTGAAGCCGTCCACGGGCCGTTTTCCGGCCGACCACCGCGTCCTCGGTCCGGACGACCCGGGCCCGGCGTCCCAGTTCCTGGTCACCGACGGCCCGTTGGCCCGTACCGTGGGCGATCTGCGGCTCGCCTACGAGGTGCTGGCCGGGACCGATCCACGAGACCCCCGGGCCGTACCGGTACCCGCGTACGGCGAGGCGCTTCCCGGCCCGGTGAAGGTCGCGGTCGTGGCGGACCCCGGCGGACACGGCGTCCACCCCGCGGTGCGCGGAGCCATCGAGACCGCGGCCGACGCGCTCCGCGACGCCGGGTACGACGTGCGCGAGGTGCGGGACGTACCGCGGACGGACGAGGCTCTCGAAGCGTACGGCCGGATCACCGTGACCGAGTTCGCCCCGACCTGGCCGGTGGTACGCCGACTGCTCGGCGAGGGCGGGGACCGCTACATCGCGATGGCGATGGAACGGACCCCGCCCGCGACCGCGGACGAGTTCATGAAGCTGATGGGCACCTGGATGAGCGTGCGCCGCTCGTGGGCCGAATTCCTCGACAGGTACCCGCTGTTGCTCGGCCCGTCGTTCACCGAGCCGCCGGTCGAGCCGGGACTGGAGTCACGCGACAGGGCCGGCCGGGACCGGGTCGCGGCGGGGATGCGCCTGTGCAGTGTGACGAGCCTCGTGGGTGTGCCCGGTGTGGCCGTACCGACGGGGGTGGTGGACGGGCTCCCCGTGGGAGTGCAGCTCGTCGGGCGCGCGTTCCGGGAGGACATGTGCCTGGAGGCGGCCCAGGCGATCGAGGACCGCCTCGGGGTGCTCACACCGGTCGACCCGCGCGGGGGAGGCCGGGCGGACCGAGCTGGCTGAAAACAACTCGGTCACCGTAAATCGCCGGCCACGGCAGCCTGGGATCGCGATACGAGTAGAGGCACCGAGGCACCCACGACGATCGTGCCCGGAACGACCACCAGAACGACCACCGGGTCAACGACCGGATCGACGACCGGGTCAACGACCGGGTCAACGACCGGAACAGCAACCGGAACTACAACCGGAACGGACAACACCATGACCACGGCCCCCACCGAGGACCATCCGCCCTCCTGCCGCGATCTGGTCGGACTCCTCGCCCAGACCGACCGGCGCGCCGCCTACGCCGCCCTCGCCCTCGGCGCCACATCCGTGGCCGAGGTCGCCGAACTGGCCAAGCTCCGCCCACCGGCCGCCGCCGCCGCGTTGCAGAAGCTGACGGAGGGCCGGATCGCCGCCTTCGACAGCGAGAAGCGCACGTACACGCTGCTCGACGACACGTTCCGGCTGGCCGTCCAGGCCGAGGTCAGGGTCTCCGGGCGGGGCGGTGGAGACGGCGCGGGCTCCTACTTCCGCCGCGGCCGGCTCACGTCCGTTCCGGGCAGGGCGGAGGTGCGCGGCCGCGTTCTGGCCGTGGTGAAGGACTCGTTCGAGCCCGGTGTGACGTACTCCGAGGCCAAGGTCAACGCGATCTGCGGCGAATGGTTCGACGACTGGGTGAGCCTGCGCCGTGCCCTGGTGGACGAGGGTCTGCTGCGCAGGAACGAGTCCGGCACCACCTACGAGCGCGTCTGACGGACGGCGCGCGTGTGTGTGCCTGCGACGCCGACGACCAACAGCGCGACGGCCCCGACGACGCACGACCCGACGACGCACCCCCGGCGGCGCAGGGTCAGTCGTCGCGTCAGTCGTCGAGTCAGTCACCGCGCCGCGTGCTGGACGGCTGGAGGAGTTGGTCCACGGGGGCGTAGTCGTCGGTGAGGGGCCGGGCGCCGTCGATCCAGGAGGTGAGGTCGTCGCCGGTGGTCGTCTGCCAGCCGGTTCGGCGGGCGTCCAGCGCCTTCTGGGTCGCGCGCAGGTCGAGAGGGCGGTCGGAGGCGAGGACCACCAGGTTGCCGCCGTCGGAGGTGGCGGTCGCGTCGAGGCCGATGTCCGCGGGCTCGCCGGCGACGGCGACGTGCTCGAAGGTCCCGTCGAGGGTGGCCACTTCGGCACGCGCGAAGTCCATCCCGCCGTGGTCGATGAGGTTGGCGACGTACAGGCCGTCCGGGGCGAGCACCCGCCGTACGTCGGCCATCGCTTCCGCCGTCGTGAGGTGCCACGGCACGCTGACGCCCCCGAAGGCGTCCCCGACGACGAGATCCCGGCTGTCGGCGGCCAGTTGCCGCAGACCGAGCCTTCCGTCCTCGACGCGTACGTCGATCCCGGCCCCCGGTCGCAGACCGAGCCGCTCACGGTCGATGCGTACGACCCCGCTGTCGATCTCGGACACGAGGCTGCGCGTCCCGGGCCGCGTGGCGGCGAGGTAGCGGGGAAGGGTGAGTCCGCCCCCGCCCAGATGGTGGGCGGCCAGCGGCTCACCTTCGGGGAAGGCGGTGTCGACGGCCGACGCGATGGCGCGTACGTACGCGAACTCCAGGAAGGTCGGATCGTCGACGTCGACGTAGGAGTGCCGCAGGCCGTCCAGCACGAGTGTGCGGCCGCTGTCCCGGTCGGGGTCCGCGACGACCCGGGCGCAGTGGTACCTGGTCTCCGCGTCGCAGCCGCCGGGCGCGACCGCGGTGCCGAGGCCTCCGGCGACGACCACGAGGGTCAGGGCGGGGGTGCCCCTCCACCGCCGTGTCCGCCACTCGACCACCGCCGAGCCGACCACCAGGAGGGTCCCGAGGCCGATCAGGATGCCGCTGACCGGCAACCGCGAGACGAGGACGAAGCCGGTGAGGACGGTGCCGACGATGGCGCCGACGGTCCCGACGCCGGACAGCCGGCCGACGACCGTCCCGGTCTCGGCGAGGCTGGTCAGACGCAGCTTCGTCACGATCGGCGTCACCGCGGAGAGCAGCGCGCCCGGCACGAGGATCGTCAGCGACGCGATCAGCAGCAGCATCGCCGGTGCCCACTCCGCAGTCGTACGCAGCACGGCGGGGGTGAGCGCCACGACCGCTCCCGACACCCCGAGCGAGGGGCCGATGAGCCGACGCGGATCCACCTGGTCGGCGAGAAGCCCGCCCAGCCAGGAGCCGACGGCGATCGCCGTGAGGGCGATGCCGATCACCAGGGTGCTGGTCTCCAGGGTGAGACCGAGGTAGGGCGCCAACAGCCGCAGCGCGACGATCTCGACCACCAGGACCGCGGCCGATGACCCGAACACGAGCACGGCGGCGGCGCGGGAACCCGGTCCCCGGTCGCGAGCACCTTCCTCGACGCCGGGTCCGGGTGCGGACGACGATGCGGTCACGGCCGACATCCTCGCACGCGACGTGTCAGGGCGCCGTGACCGGTAGGCGCCCGCACCCCCCCCACTGCCGTGACCGGGACCGGCCGTCGTGGTCCGCCCCGGGGAAAACCCGTGGACCACGACGGCCACTCCCGCTGCGTCGTGGAGCTATGCGCGTGCGGGTCAGGTCACCTGACGGTCCGGTACGCGGTGGGCATGGTCTCGGTGACCGTGTTGCCGTCGCGGTCGACGAGGGTGGCCTTGAGGCCGACCGTGGTGGGGCGGGCCGGGTGCGTGAGGGCCAGCGATCGCTTGCCGTGCGCGTCGGTGCGCACGGTGGTGGGCTTCCAGGTGCGCCCGCCGTCGTACGACACCCGCACCGTCAGGGACTTGACCGCGCCCTTGCGCGCCGCCGGACCCTGGATGCCGATCGGTACGGTGAGCCGGGTGCCCGCCTTCGCCGTGCTGGTGAGGGACAGCTTCGGGGAGAAGCGGACCACGGAGAGGGGGAGGCGCTCGATCTTGTCGCCGACGGTGGGGGCCGAACTGAAGGTCCACACCGCCGAGACCCGGGCTCCGACGGTCACGGAACCGGCGGGGCGGGAGGTGTCGATGCTGAGGCGGTAGTCGGCCTTGCGCGGCAGCAGCCCGTCGAGCGGGAACCCGCAGGGGGCCATCCGCGTGTCGATGACGGTCGTGGAGCCGGAGGTGAGGCGCAGACGCGTCTTCGCGTCGGTGTAGTTGGCGTGGCCCGCTCCGTCGGAGAGCAGCGGGAGGCACACCGCGTAGGCGGTGCCCGCGCGTACGGCACCGGGGCCGCCCACGGTGAGGGAGTCGCTGGTGACGGGGCCGAAGACGCCGGTGTTGAACGTGTCCCGATAGGTGCGGCCGGGCTCGTAACGGCGGGGCACGGGAGTCTCGAACACGCTCAGGAACGGGTTGTCGTCCGTGACGAGGACCGCGCCCAGGTCCCAGCGCAGCCCGCCTTCGGTGGACACGTGGTGGACGACCGACGCGGCGGGCACCGGCCAAAATTCCCCCCTGTTGTCGAAGTTGACGTCGGCGAGGGCGGACAGGCCCATCGTCCGCCAGGAGGCCGACGGGGTCGCGATGCTGCCCTTGGCGTTGGAGCCGATCGAGGTGACGACCTTCGCCAGACCGCGCTGGGTGAAGGTGCGGTTCAGGCCGGTGAAGAAGGTGCCCTTGCGGGTGACGGCCAGGTCGTACAGGTCGCCGGTGGTGCCGCGCTGCCAGATGCCGCCGACCTGGGCCTCGAAGTCCCCGGCCGGGACGGCCGGCCCGACCTGGCCGAGGTGGACGCGGCGGTACTCGGAGTTGTCGCCCAGCCCCACGTACTCGGCGTAGTCGTAGGCGCGTTCGGCCCCCCGTGCGCCGAAGAGGAGCGAGCCGCCGGTGAGGCGGGCCCGGGCGTCAGGGGCGGTGATCTTGAGGAGCTTGCCGGTGCGGGCGTCCAGGGGCAGCGTCATGGCCCTGTCCACCTTCAGGCCGGGCGCGACGAGTTGGGTCAGCTGCGGGGAGTCCGGTGTGCCGTTCGTCAGCTGGGCGGATATCAGGTAGCGGCCTTTGGGGACGCGGACCCGCGTCGTGCTCGTGGAGGTCGGGGCGGTGCCGTCGTCGGCGAAGGACCACGACGTGCCGGTGTCCAGGCCGACGACGCTCAGGCGGTGCGGGGCCGTGGCCCTGCCGTCGCGCCCGATGCCTTTGAGCGTCAGGTCGTACGACTCCACCTCGCGCACGGCGCCGACGGTCGTACGGACGCTCTCGCCGGTCGCCGCCGTCGCCGTGATCGTGCCGCCGAAGGCGCCGTCCGCGGTGCCCACGCGGGTGTCGGCGGTGACCGTGGCGGAGGCGGTGCCCCCGGCCGGGACGGTCAGCCGGTCCGGCGCCACGGTGAACATGCCGTCCGGGGCGCCGGCCGCGGCGGACAGGTCCAGCGTGACCGGCGTGGAGCCGGTGTTGCGATAGGTGAGGGTCCGGCCGATCGGCTCGTCGTCGGTGTGCGGCCACCGCTGCAGGCCGAACGAGAGCGACGGCGTCTCGGCCATCACCGTCTGGCGCAGGGCGCGGGCCACGTCGACCCGCCCCGTGCCCTGCGCGTACGGGGAGGAGGAGCCGTGCAGCGGGACCGTCGAGCCCATCAGCGCGGCCTTGAGGCGCTGTCCCGACCAGTCGGGGTGTGCCTGGGCGAGGATCGCGGCGGCGCCGGCGACGTGCGGGGTCGCCATCGACGTACCGCTCATGCGGACGTAGCCCGGGGCGGCGGGGTCGCCCTGGGTGCCGTGGGCCGCCTTCGCGCCGACGATGTCCACGCCGGGGGCGGAGATGTCGGGCTTCAGCTCACCGCTCGCGTCGGGGCCGACGCTGGAGAAGTCGGCGAGCCCGTCCTCGGAGTCGACGGCGGCCACGGTGAGCGCGGCGGAGGCGGCTCCGGGCGTGTTGACGGTCCCGGGCTGCGGGCCCTCGTTGCCCGCGGCGATCACGAACAGGGCGCCGGAGGAGGCCGACAGGTCGCCCACTGCCTTCTCCATCGGGTCGACCCCCGGGGTGTCCGTGCCGCCGAGGCTCATGCTGATCACCTGGGCGCCCTGCCCGGCGGCCCACTGCATCCCGGCGATGAGCCACGAGTCCTGCCCGCGGCCCCGGTCGTCCAGCACCCGTCCGACCAGCAGCTTCGCACCGGGCGCGACCCCCTTGTACTTTCCACCGCTGCGCACGCCGGAGCCGACGACGGTGGAGGCGACGTGCGTGCCGTGGCCGGCCCTGTCGTCGGTGGAACGTGACCCGGTGAAGTCCTTCGACCCGACGACGGCGCCCTTCACATCGGGGTGCGTGACGTCGATCCCGCTGTCGAGGACGGCGACCTTGACGCCCTTGCCGTCGTACCCGGCCTTCCAGGCCTCGGGGGCGTGGATCTGCGCGGTGCCCTGGGCCGGGTCCGGGTTCTCGTCCCGCGACGGCGTGGCCTCGACCCTGCCGTCCAGCCAGACGCGGTCGATGCCGCGCTCGGTGGTGACGGCGCCCTCGGCGGGCCGGGTCAGCGCCTTCCACACGTCGGGCGCGTCCGCCTTCTCGGCGGTCAGCGACTCGCCGTCGACGGCGGGCAGCCGGCGCTCGACCTCGACGTCCGCCGACAGCAGCGACCGCCTGGCGCCTTCCGCCGACTCGGTGGAGCCCTCGTAGGAGACGATCAGCGGCAGGGTGCGGCGGTGGCCGTCGTCGTAGCCGTCGGCCACCAGCTGGGTCACGTCGAACAGCCGCCGGTCCAGCCGGCCGCTCGCCACCAGCGGGGCGGCGTCGTCGGGGACGACGTACGTGTGCCCGCCGAGGCTCCGCACCGAGTACGTGGTCCTCGACCGCCCCTCGCGCCGGTCCACGGCGGTCACCCGGGTGCCGCCGACGACGCTGACGGTGTCGCCGGTGATCAGGGTGACGCGGGTGGCGGCGCCGAGGCCGGCCGCCGGAGCGGGGGTGGAGGCCGCCGTCTCCGGTGGGGCGGCGCTGGAGGGGACGGCGGTGGCGGTGAGTCCGGCCACCGCGAGCAGTGCGGCCGCGCCGTACGTGACGGGTCGGCGGCGGCGCCCTCGCGATCTGTGCGGGGTCCGCGTGTTCCGTGGGTTCGGCAAAGGAGTGTTCTCTTCCTGAGGTGGTGGTGAGTGATTGGCATGTGCCGGGTGAGGGAGCGCCTGAAAAGCACGGGGCGCAGCCCCTGCTTCAGGGGCGCGGGGAACGCGCGAGAAGCCCCACCGGAGCCGCACCCGACGACGCACCCCAAAAAACCCGGGCCCACAGGCATCTTGCACCTGCGGGCCCGGGTCATACGCGGCTCAGGCCCGCCCAAGCGT
>NZ_JARGEE010000200.1:0-16722 GCF_033794485.1 Streptomyces sp. MB09-02B | reverse complement strand
GATCCAGCGGGGGTGGGGCGAACTGCGGGGCGAGGGTGACGACATGTTCACCGTGGGCGAGGTGCCGCACTCGCTGCTCTTCCCGAGGACGGCGGCCGTCGTGCACCACGCGGGCGCGGGCACGACGGGAGCCGGCCTGCGCGCCGGGGTCCCGGCGGTGCCGGTGCCGGTGCAGTTCGACGAGGGGTTCTGGGCGGCCCGGCTGGTCGCGCTCGGGGTGGCCCCGGCCGCCGTCCCGCTGCGCGGCTTCACCGCCGCCGCCCTCACGTCCGCCCTGCGCCGGGCGACCACCGACCCGTCGTACGGCCGCCGCGCCCGCGCCCTGGCCGATGAGTTGCGCACGGAGGACGGAGTGGCCCCGGTCCTGACGGCGGTGAACCGACTGGCGGGCTGAATGAAAAGCACGGGGCGCAGCCCCTGCTTTTCAGGGGCGCGGGGAACTGCGCGACAAGCCCCCACCGGACCCGCACCCGAAGAACCACCCTGCCGTCCCCTACCGTTCCGTCACTCCCCCTCCCCCGGTCTCCATCCCGCCGGTCGCAGTATCCCCAGCAGCAGGCGGACCAGTTCGTCGACCACCTCGTCGAGGGGGGCCTCGACCCAGCCGGCCTGCCAGTCGTGGAGGAGCCCGTTGACACTGCCGATGAAGGCGGTGGCGGCGATGCGGTAGTCGCGGCGGACCGCCTCGCCGCGCTCCGCCGCCGCGTCGGCCTCGGCGCAGATGAAGTCGATCCAGCGGGCGCGCCGTTCGAGGCGCTGGCGTTCCAGACGGGGACTGACGCCGACGATCTCGGTGAAGGTGATGCGCAGTCGGCGCGGGTCGCCGGTGACATTGGCGGCGTAGGCGAGGAACGCCGCGGTGGCCCGCTCGGCGATCGGCCGCCCCTCCGCCGTGGCCAGTCCGGTGAACGCGGCCTCCTCGGCCCAGTCGTTGACCCGCAGGTGGAGGGCGGCCAGCACGTCCTCCAGGCTGTGGAACTCCTCGTAGAACTGGCGGGTCGACAACCCGGCGGCCTCGCTGAGCGCCGCGATCGTGGTCCCCCGGAAGCCGGGGCTGTCACCGAAGAGCTGCAGCCCCGCGTCGAGGAAGCGGTTGCGGCGCTCAGCCCGGCGCTCCGCCGCGGATCTGCCCCCGTAACGGCCGGTGGGCTGTTTGAGCCTGCCCGACACGTTTCTCCTCCCGACGGAACCTCACGGACCTCACCCGTACGACAGCCGATGCGGCCGTCGCTCGATTTTGTCGTGTCCCTGGTCTTGTGGTGAAGCGGGACCGTTCCTTACTTTCCAGTAAGTCTGCTCTGAACACAGGTGTGTTCAGACTCCGCCCGCGCAGGAGGATCCGACATGCCCCTCTCCCCCACCCCCCGTAGTCGCAGGAACCGGCACCTCGGTGCCGTCGCCGTCGCGCTCGCGCTGACCACGTCCGCCGCGGCGACCGCGATCCCGGCGAGCGCGACCCCGGCGAGCGCCGCCGCCGACCTGCGGGAGGTGATGTTCGTGGGCAACAACTGGGAGGGCACCGCGGATGTCATCAAGGCCTCCGGCGACTTCGCCAAGATCGGCCGGATCAACGTCATCCCCGACAAGGACGCCCGGATGGCGGAGATCAACGCCGATCCGATCCGGTGGATCGCCTACATGACGATCCGGAACAGTGTGGGCGAGGGCCACGACCAGTACGTGGACGACATGTACTCCACGCCGGACGGCTCGTCGATGGTCGTCTCCCGCCCGAGCTTCGCCGACGTGGTCTCCATCGACATCAGGACCGGCGCCGTCAACTGGCGCTTCCCCGTGTCGGGTTACCGCTCCGACCACATGGCGGTCTCCCCCGACGGCAAGCGCGTGGCGGTGTCGGCGTCGACCGGCAACACCGTGCACGTCCTGGACATCGTCACCGGCAAGCAGGTCGGCTCGTTCAAGACCGGCGACAAGCCGCACGAGAACATCTTCACCAAGGACGGCAAGTACATCTGGAACATGGCGATCGGGGACGTCAACACCCAGACCGACGCGCCCTGGCTGGACTGGACGAAGGGCGACCGGAAGATCACGGTCGCCGACGCGAACACCTTCCAGCAGGTGAAGGTGATCGACATGCGGGAGCGGCTCAACGCCATCGGGCTGAGGGACTACTCGGACGCGGTCCGTCCCGCCGCGTTCTCGCCGGACGAGACGAAGCTGTACTTCCAGGTGTCGTTCTTCAACGGCTTCTTCGAGTACGACATCGCCACCGACAAGATCACGCGTACCAAGACCCTGCCGAAGTCCCCCGGGGTCAGTGACGACCGCACCACCTTCGTCAACGACTCCCGCCACCACGGTCTGACGATGAAGCCGGACGGCACCAAGCTGTGCGTCGCGGGCACGATGGACGACTACGCGACCGTCGTGGACCGCGCGACCCTCCAGGAGGGCCCACTGGTCCCCGTCTCCAAGCCGTACTGGTCGACCGTCAGCGGTGACGGCAAGTCCTGTGTGGTCTCCGAGAGCGGCGCCGACCAGGTCACGGCGATCGACTTCGCCACCGGCAAGAAGACCGTGTCCGTCGCAGTCGGCGACCACCCCCAGCGGGTGCGCGTGGCACAGGTGCCCGCCGACTGGACCGGACCCTCGGCTAACTGAACCTGGTGGTCAGCCAGTTCGACAGCTCCGTCCGTGCCGCGCTCAGTTGCGTGGCGGACGGGGCTGTCGCGCCGTTGGTGACCAGGGCGTAGTGCAGCTTGCCCGAGTCGGCGGCGGTGAGGAGGAGACGGCGGCTGCCGGTGCCGCCGGGTTCGCGGGCGGCGGCGATCGGTGTGGACGTGGTGTACGCCGGCGGCGCCGCCGTCACCCCGAGGTCGGACACCACCGTGGTGGACGCGGTGGGGAAGGACGCCGGGAGGTGCAGTTCGGTCGGCTCCGTGCTGCCGTCGGAGCGCCAGACCAGCAGGGAGTACTGGCCGGAGCCGACGAGCGAGGAGACGTTCGGCAGGGAGCTGGGCACCGGGTTCCAGGTGAGCGTGGTGGAGCCGTCGCGCGAGCGGTCCTCGTAGGTGAAGGCGACCGTCCTGCCCGCCGTGGCGCTCGGGTAGATCCGGTCCAGCATCCGGGCGTCCTGCCGGAGCACGGCCGTGCCGGAGTCGTCGAGGCGTACGGCGGAGAGGTCCTCCCCGTTCCAGCCGTCGGCCTCGGCCTGCACCTTGTCGGGGTTGTCGTTCATCAGCTCGTGGTGGCGGCCCCAGTAGATGTCCCACTGCCACTGGGAGCCGGAGAGGACCGGGCCGGAGGCGGCCGGGTTCGACCACCAGTCGACGCCCTTCACCCGGGAGTCCAGCGCCTGGTACATGGCCTTGTAGACCGTGGGCGCCTTGTCGGAGACCGAGCCGCTGAGCGGGTGTCCGAACTCGCTGACGATGGCCGTGGTGCCGCCGGCGGTGGCCCGGTCACGCACGGTCCCGAAGTCGTTCACGTACTGGCCGTTCTCCGCCTTGCCCCACATGAAGACGCCGGAGATCGCCTTCTGGTCGTAGAAGTGGGTGTTGAAGACGTAGCGCGACCCCAGCGTGCCCGCGTCGAGGAGTCCGCCCTCCTGCTTCTGGAAGTCGATGTTGGCGTTCCAGAAGAGGTTCGGCTCGACGAACGCCGGCTTGGAGTGCCAGCCCGCCGAGTCCATCCGGGCGCGGAACTTGACGTAGAACGGCCACAGGACGTCCTTCTCCCACGTCCGGCTGGTCTGCCCGGAGTCGAGCTTCCCGGGATGCGGCTCGTTCCACGGGTCGAAGCCGACGACGCCCTGGAACTGGGCGGCCGTGAGGTTCGCCTTCATGTACGTCATCGTCTTCTGCGCGGTGTCCAGGAAGGAGTCCTGGAGCCCGTAGGTGTTGTGCCAGAAGTCGTACGTCGCCTCCGTGACGGCCGCGTTGGAGGTGATGTTCTGGCCCCAGAACGGGCAGATCCCGCAGTACTCGTCGGGGTAGTCGCCGAGGTCGACGGCCCACTTGGGGGCGCCGTCGCCGGTGTACCAGCTGTCGGAGTCGAACAGCCAGCGGGAGTACAGGTCCTGGTGGAAGTCGGGGTAGACCTTGATCCCGGCGTCCAGGAAGGCGCCCATCTGGGCGGTGGCCGCCGCCAGGTAGGAGGAGCTCACCTGCCCGCGCACCGGTTCCGCGTACGCCCAGGAGAGCAGGAAGCGGACGGAGTTGCCGCCGCCGAGCGCCCTGAGCGCGGTCGCCGACTTCTTCGCGTCGGCCACCGAGGCGAAGGGCAGACCGTTGTTCTCCTTGAGTTTCGTCTCACCCGAGACGTTGTAGCCGCGCAGGACGACCTCGCGGCCGAGGCCGTCCTTGAAGGTGCCGCCGTCGACCGTGAGGGTGGCAGCGGCCGGGGCGTCGAACCAGAGTTCGTCAGTGAGAGCGGAGGCGGGCTGGGTGGAGCCCGCCGTGGTCAGGAAGCCGGTGACGAGTACCAGGACACCGAGCAGACGAGTGCGCAATCTTGACATGTCCGCCACATTCGACATGTGCACTACCGTCCCAATCGGCAGGCGAGCCGTCAATAGCAACTGACGCACGAGTAAGTACCCGTTTTCGCAGGAGAGTTCACCCGCCACGACTGATTCTTTTGCCCTCGCGCGACCACGCGGGGCTTGCACGCCGACCGCGGGGACCCCTGTGGAGTTCGGCCGATGTTCACCCGAACGTCACCACGAAGGGCCCTGTCGACGGAACCGGCCTATGGTTGAGCGCAGTTTGAGCCTTTTTGTTCCGTAGTCCGTCCGACGCACACGAAAGGCGGTACGAGCGGTGAACAGCTCTTTTCGCGAGCTCCGCGAACACAAGCCAGGCACGCGCGACTTCGACCCCAGAAGTGCCCTGCGCCGTCTCGACCGCCTCGAGGCACCGGAGGCGGAGAAACGCCCGGACACGCGGAACGAGCGCTGCGCGTCGCTCTACGACGCGATACGGGACATGGGCATATACGAGGCGGCCGTGGAGGCGGAGAGACGCCAGGAGGGCGGTGACGACCTCCTGCCCGGCCCATGACGAAGTGACGCGACAGAGGCCGAGCCGCGGGTGAAGGGCTCGGCGAGACGGACCACCATCGGGCTGGGCTTGCATGGGCACAGAACCGCGGACCGACACCGGCTCCTCCCCCGAGGAGCCCGCGGGACGCACCACGGGGAACAAGTACTTCAAGGAGTTCATGGGGGTCGTCCACGTGAGCCTGCGGAGCTGGTGGTGGGGGGAACCGGTGTCGGCGACGCTCGGCGGTCTCGGGGGCGCCTGGATCGGGCACGACGACGACCTGCCGATGGACGAGGTGCTGGGCGTCGCCGTCTCCATGGTGGGCGTCATCATCGGGTCCGTGTTCGCCGTCCTGGCGATGATCACCCGCGCCTGCGACAACACCTTTCTGCGCAAGGCGCGGAAGGCCCGCCTCCTGCCCGTCGTCAACTACCTGTGGCCGTTCTTCACCATCATCGCCATGGGGATCCTGTCCATCGTGTTCCTGCTGCTGATGGCCGGGATCTCCGAGGACGCGCCCACGCTGCTGCTCATGACGGTGTGTGCGGCGGCGGGCTTCTGCGTCCTGTGGACCCTGGCCGGCCTGCTGCCCGCTCTGGGCGCGCTCATCGTGTTCACCCGCCTCATCGAGAAGACCTCCGGCGTGAACGACTGAGGACGGCCCGGACCGAACGGCACCGGTGCGGGAGACGCGTACCGCGTCTCCCGCACCGGTCGTCGGTTCAGCCCCGTGTCACTCGTCGACGTTGAGCACGATGTGGGTCCGGTGCCCGTCCAGGGTGATGTAGCCGTCTCCGTAGGCGGAGCGGTAGTGGCCGGTGCCGCCGACGATGGCGGTCTTGGCCGTGACGCGCTGCAGCGGCCGGTAGTCGACCATGTCGCTGAGGGTCAGCGTGCCCTTCTTCAGGCGCAGCACGCGGGTGCACTGGGCGGTCACCGCCTGGGCCCGGGCCTGGACGACGTCGCACTCCGACTCGCCGTCACCGGCGTACCGCAGCTTCGGCTTGGCCGACTTCTTGGCCTGGTGCTTGGTGTACAGGTCCAGCGGAGTGGTCCAGGTACTGCCGACCACACCGTCCAGGGACGGCCAGGTGGCGACCCGGTTGATGCCGACGAGCTCGACCTTCTCGATGTCGTTGTCCTGGTCCTTCTGCTCGGCCTGCGCCGACGTCGGAAGAAGGACGAGCGTGCTGGTGAGGGCGGTGACGACCACCCCGCGGACAGCCGATGTGATCACAGAACCTCCAGGTCGGACAAGGTGCACTCGGGCGGCGGAACGGCCGACGTGCCGCCGGCGCGTGGGTGGGGGTCAGTCATCGACGTAGAGGTCGAAGACGACGCGCTTGCGCTCCAGGGTGATGTAGCCCTCGCCCTCGGCGTCGTTGTAGACGCCCGTGCCGCCGGCGATGGAGGTCTTGGCCGTGACGGGCTCGTGGCCCTTGCGGCTGATCATGTCGTGGAGGGTGATCTCCCCGCCCTTGAGGCGCAGCACCCGCGTGCACTGCGCGGTGGACCGGTGGGGGGCCGCCTCGACGAGGGTGCAGCGCGAGCCGCCGTCGCCGACGTACTTGCCCTTGGGGTCGTGCAACTGCAGATACGTGGTCCAGCTGTCGCCCGGCTCGGTGTGCGCGGCGGCCGTGTCGTACGCGGCGAGGCCGACGAGCTTGACCCGTACGACGTCCTCGTCCCCGGCGTCCGCCGCGGCCGGCGCGGAGAGCGACGTGGTGAGGGCTGCGGCCAGGGCGCCGAGGGTCACGGCGCTGCGGGCAGTGGCAGAGGGCATGCATCCTCCCAGGTGTGTGTGACGGTGGGTGGTCGGACTAAGAAAGCATGGTCATTTCATGTACCGGGGCCCCGCATGGCAATGCGCCTGGCCCGGCGGGCGGCACAGGCCACCCGAACAGGGGCCCGGCCCTTCATCCCTATGGGCGTCAGCGCCTGGGGGCCTACCGCCCCCGGGCCGGCCCGCATCGGCAGGGGCGACCTGTCGGTGTGCCGTTCCCCGGACGTCGTACTTGGATGGAGGGGGAACCGCCGGGAAGGCGAGAGGAGCGGGCGATGCGTGAGATCCTCCCGGCGCTCGGCGAGTGGTACGCGGCGGGCGCCCCCTTCGGTCTCGCCACCGTCGTCGCGGTCAGCCGGAGCGCGCCGCGCGATCCGGGGGCGGCCATGGCGGTCGGCCCTGGCGACGAGGTCGTGGGCAGTGTGTCGGGCGGCTGTGTGGAGGGTGCGGTCTTCGAGCTGGCCAAGGAGGTCACGGCATCCGGCGAGGCACGGTCGGCGACCTTCGGGTACAGCGACGACGACGCGTTCGCGGTCGGGCTGACCTGTGGCGGGGAGATCACGCTCCTGGTGCGCAGGGTGACGGCGGCCGAGGACCCGTCGTTCGGGCAGGTCGTCGAGACGGTGGAGGCCGGGGACCCGGTGACGGTGGCGAGCGTGATCGGCGGCCCGGGACGGCGCGGCGCCACGCTGGCCGTGTGGCCGGACAGGACCCTCGGCACCCTCGGCACGGCGGGCCTGGACGCCGCGGTCACCGCCGACGCGCGCGGGGAGCTGGCCCAGGGCGTCACCGGAACGCGGCACTACGGCCCGCACGGCGAGCGGCGTGAGGACTCGGTCGCCGTCTTCCTGTACTCGTTCGCGCCGCCGCCCCGCATGCTGGTCTTCGGCGCCATCGACTACGCGGCGGCGGTGGCCCGTATCGGTGACTTCCTCGGGTACCGGGTCACCGTGTGTGACGCCCGCCCGGTCTTCGCCACCCCGAAACGCTTCCCCGCCACCGTGGAGGTGGTCGTCGACTGGCCGCACCGCTATCTGCGGGCCACCGCCACAGACGACCGCACGGTCGTCTGTGTGCTCACCCACGATCCCAAGTTCGACGTGCCGCTCCTTCAGGAGGCGTTGCGCCGGCCGGCCGCGTACATCGGGGCGATGGGGAGCCGCCGGACGCACGAGGACCGCGCCCGGCGGCTGCGGGAGGCCGGGCTCGGCACGGCCGAACTGGCTCGGCTGCGCTCTCCGGTAGGCCTGGACCTCGGTGCCCGTACGCCGGAGGAGGTGGCGGTGTCCGTGGCGGCGGAGATCGTCGCGCTGAGGTGGGGCGGCAGCGGGGTGCCGCTGTCGGCGACGACCGGGGTGATCCATCCGCCGGCCCCGCCCCGGTGAGGGGGTGGCGGGGCGGCACGGTCCCGGTGAGGGGGTGGCGGGGCCCGGCTCAGGTCCTGGGCGGTAGTCGGTGCAGGCGCACCTCCGTCAGGGCGCCGTCCGCGACCGTCGCCGTCATGTACGTGCAGTGGGGCTGTCTGCGGCGGTCGGTCGGTGAGCCGGGGTTGAGCAGGCGCAGGCCGGTGGAGGTGGTCGTGTCCCAGGGGATGTGACTGTGGCCGAAGACGAGCACGTCGGTGTCGGGGAAGCGGGCGGCGCAGCGGGGTTCGCGGCCCTGGGCGGGGCCGGTCTCGTGGACGACGGCGAGGCGCAGCCCGGCCAGTTCGGCGCGGGCCACCTCGGGGAGGCGGGCGCGCAGGCCGGGGCCGTCGTTGTTGCCGTACACGGCGACCAGCCGCCGTGAGCGGGCCTGGAGGAGGTCGAGGGTGTCCTCGTCCACCCAGTCGCCGGCGTGCACGACCACGTCGGCGCGCGGCAGTTCCGCGAGGAGTGGGGCGGGCAGCGCTTTCGCGCGCTTGGGCAGATGGGTGTCGGAGAGGAGCAACAGGCGCACCCGGCCAGCGTGTCACTCGATGGGGATCTCCGCCCACACCTGCTTTCCGCCGCTGACGGGCACCGTGCCCCAGGCGGTGGACATGGCCTCGACGAGGAGGATGCCGCGGCCGCCGGTGGCCTCCCAGCCGATGACGGTGGGTTTGATCGGGGTGCGGGGGGAGGAGTCGGCGACGGAGACGCGGAGACGGTCGGCCAGCAGGGTGAGGTCGAGGCGGACCCGGCCGTCGGTGTGCACGAGGGCGTTGGTGACCAGTTCGGACACCACGAGGAGCACGCTGTCGGCCATGGAGTCGACGCCCCAGCGGCGCAGGACGCGGCGGGTGTAGCGGCGGGCCTGGCCGACCGCCTGGGGGACGCGCCACACGCTCCAGTTCTCGCGCTGGGGGCGCAGGGCCATGCCGTCGTAACGGACGAGGAGCAGGGCCACGTCGTCGTCACGGTTGGCGCCGCCGAGCAGGGTGTCGGCGACCACGCCCAGGTGCGCGGGGTCGGCGGCCGACAGGTCGGCGGCGAGCTGGTCGAGCCCGTCCTCGACGTCGACGTCGGCGGACTCCACGAGGCCGTCCGTGGTGAGGGCCAGCAGGGTGCCGGGGGTCAGCCGCAGGGGGCTCATCGGGAAGTCGGCCTGCATCACGACGCCGAGCGGCGGGCCGCCCTCGGCCTCGCTGATCTCGGTGCTGCCGTTCGGGTGACGCAGCACCGGCGGGATGTGGCCGGCGCGGACGTACCAGGCGGAGCCCTCCTCCATGTCGATGTCGACGTAGCAGCAGGTGGCGAACAGGTCGGTCTCCATGTCCATGAGGAGCCGGTTGGCGTGCGAGACGACGACGTCCGGGGGGTGCCCCTCGACGGCGTACGCGCGCAGCGCGGTGCGCATCTGGCCCATCAGGGTGGCGGCGCCCGCGTTGTGGCCCTGGACGTCGCCGATGACGAGGGCCACGTGGTTGTCGGGCAGCGGGATCACGTCGTACCAGTCGCCGCCGACCTCCAGACCGGCGGTGGTGGGCAGATAGCGGGCGACGGCGACCGCGCCGGCCAGCTGGGGCAGCCGACGCGGGAGCAGGGTGCGCTGGAGCATGCCGACGAGTTCGTGCTCGGCGTCGAAGGCGTGGGCCCGCATCAGGGCCTGCCCGGCCAGACCCGAGGCGGCGGTGAGCAGGGCACGTTCCTCGGGGCCGAAGTCATGGGGGTTGTCCCAGCCGATCAGACAGGCCCCGGCCATGCGGCCGCCGGCGGGCAGCGGGAGGACGGCGAGGCCGCCGGGGCCGACGTCGGCGAGGGCCGGCTCCAGATCGGCCCCGGCGGGCCAGATCCCGGCGCGTCCCTCGCGCAGCGCGGTGGCGAGGGTCGGCATGGTCCGCACGGGCGCGTCCGGCCACTCGGAGCGCCATTCGGAGCGCCACACCTCGGGCCAGACCTCGGGCTGCGGCGGATCGAGGACGGTGACGACCAGACGGTCGCCCTCCAGCTCGGCGAGGGCGATCCGGTCGGCCTGGAGCGGTTCTCGCAGGGCGGTCACCACGGCCTGGCTGACGTCCCGGACGGTGCCGGCGGTGGCCAGGGCGGCGGCGAGGCGCTGGATGCGGGCCACGTCGCCGCGCCCGGTGCGCAGGGTGGAGGCGTCGGCGACGGTGCCGACGAGACGGGCGGGCCGCAGCTCGCCGCCGGGCAGGATCCGGCCGCGCAGCCGGAGCCACTTCTGCTCGCCGGAGGGCTGCAGGATGCGGAACTCCAGCTCCCGGTCGCCGATGGACATGTGGTCCGCCTCCACGACGGACATCAGCGCCGGCAGGTCCTCGGGCACGGTCAGCGCGATCAGGGTCTCCACCCGGCCGTCGAAATCGTCCGGGCCCATGCCGAACAGCCGCAGCAGCCCGTCGTCGACCTCGACCCGCCCGGTGTCCATGGCGAGGTCGAACGAGGCTCCGGACCCGGCGGACGGGGCGGGGGTGGCACCGGCGGCCGCCTCGGCGAGCAGGTCGAGGCAGTGCCGGTCCTCGGCGTCGAAGGCGTCCGTGCCGTCGCCGACGGCCACGAGACAGCCGTGCTCGCGCAGCGGCAGCACGCCCAGGGAGAAGCCCTCGGCCGGGGCACGGCGGGCGTCGGCGTCCTCGGGTTCGTCGGCGTGCCCGGGGAGGCCGACGTTCTCGGGGAGGCCGGCGCCCCGGTCGACGTCGGCGTCTGCGTCCCGCTGCAGGTCGGTGGAGGCGAGCCAGCTCGGGCGGCCCGAACGGCACGTCTCGGCGACGGGAGCGGTGCCCGAGGCCGGATAGGTGTCCGAGAGCCCGTACAGGTTCCTCGGGACGCCGGCGGAGGCGGTCAGGGACAGGGCTTCGCCCTCGCCGTCCGGGAGGTACACGGCGGCGACGGTCGCGCTGGTGAACACGAGCACCTGTTCGAGAATGGCGTGCAGGCGCTCGTGCGGATCGAGATCGCCGCCGAGCGTCTTGAGCGCGAGTTCGGCACGCAGCGTCCTCGTTCCGTGTTCCGCAGCGCCCTCACTGACCACGTCCGCAATTACAGCGCTTCCGGGACGCTCGCGCAGCCCCTGGGACCGTTCGGCGAGGCCGGGGCCCTGCCGTGGGGGCCGCCCGGGTTCGAAAGAACCCGAACAGATCTTTACGCGTGCGTTCCGCACGGTGGTCACGTGACAGGCGTGACGGGTCACTGGTGACAGCCGTGACTGTCGGGCACCGGGGCGGGCTGGAAGGCTCGTTCTCACCCGGCCCAGGGGGCGACGGCACACGACTCGGGGGACGCGCATGGACAAGCGGTACGAGGCATACGCGCTCGCCGACCGGCACTTCTACGAGACACCGGACCGGCTGTCGGCCGATGGCCGCGCCGGCACGGCGGCGCCGGGCTACGAGACGGCCGGGCGCCCGGTCCCCGAGGGCTGGCGGGCCGCCCGGATCGGGGACTGGCTGACGCTGACCCCGGTCGACGACGGCGGGCGGCCCCGTCCCGGGCCCACCCAGGGATGGAAGGTGCACGCCTCCGCCACCCGGGCGAACGCGGACCGGATCGCGGCGATCGTGTGGGACTACTGCGTGCCTCGGCGGATCCCGTTCAAGTTCGTGCCGGGCCCGCACCTGCTGCATCTGCGCAACGCGAAGTACGCGGCCCGCGACACCAGCGGCAAGTTCGTGACGGTCTACCCGGCCGACGAGGAGCAGCTGCACCTCGTCCTGCGTGAGCTCGGGGCGCTCCTGGAGGGCTTCGAGGGGCCGTACATCCTCACCGACCTGCGCTGGAACGACGGACCGCTGTACGTCCGCTACGGCGCCTTCGCCCGCTCCTTCGTCGTCGACGAGCGCGGCACGCTCGTCCCGGCCGTCCGCGACGGCGCGGGCACCCTGGTCCCGGACCAGCGCAAGCCGACCTTCCACGTCCCCGACTGGGTGACCCTGCCCGCGTTCCTGGAGCCGCAGCTGGCGGCACGCAACACGACCACGGTCGGCGAGCTGCCGTACCGGATCGAGAAGGCGCTGCACTTCTCCAACGGCGGCGGGGTGTACGTCGGCACCGACACCCGCGACGGCCGCCGGGTGGTCCTCAAGGAGGGACGCCCGCACGCCGGGCTGGCCGCCGACGGGGCCGACGCGGTCACCCGGCTGGGGCGGGAGAAGGCCGCGCTGGAGCGGCTCGCCGGCCTGGGCGTGGTGCCCGAGGTGCGTGACTGGTTCACCCTGGGCGACCACCGCTTCCTGGTGATGGACTTCGTCGAGGGCCGCCCGCTCAACTCGTACGTCGCCGAACGGCACCCGCTGCTCGCCTCGGACCCCGGACCGGACGCGGTCGCCGCGTACACGGCGTGGGCGTTACGGGTCCACCGGGCCGTCGAGGAGGCGGTCGAGGCGGTGCACTCGCGCGGGATCGTCTTCAACGACCTGCACGTCTTCAACATCATGGTCGCGCCCGACGAGCACTCGGTGTCGCTGCTGGACTTCGAGGCGGCGGCACCCGCCGAGGAGAACGGCCGCCAGGTCGTCGCCCACCCCGGCTTCCTCGCGCCCCCGGACCGCACGGGCCCGGACGTCGACCGCTACGCCCTCGCGTGTCTGCGCCTCGCGCTGTTCCTGCCCGTCACCTCGCTGCTGGTGGTCGAGCGGGGCAAGGCCGCGCATCTGGCGGCGGTGATCGCGGAGCAGTTCCCGGAGGTGCCGCGTGCCTTCCTGGACGAGGCGGTGGCGGAGATCTCCCGTGGCATCGGGGCGACGGGGCCGACACCGGCACCAGCACCAGCACCAGCACCAGCATGGGTGACGCGGACCCGGGCGCCCGCGGCCGGGGCGGGCGGCGTGGCGGCCGGCTGGTCCCTCGCCGAGCCCGGCGACTGGCCCTACAGCCGGGACTCCATGGTCAAGGCGATCCTGGCCTCCGCGACGCCGGAGCGCGACGACCGGCTCTTCCCCGGCGACGTCGCCCAGTTCTCCGACGGTGGCGGCCTCGGTCTCGCGCACGGCGCGGCGGGGGTCCTGTACGCGCTCGCGGAGGTCGGCGCCGAGCGCTACGAGGAGGGCGAGCGCTGGCTGCTCGACCACACCGACCCGGTGCCGATCGGCACTCCGCTCGGTCTGTACGACGGTCTCGCGGGCGTCGCCCACACACTGGAGCGGCTGGGGCACCGGGAGCGGGCCCTGGACCTGGTCGAGCAGATCCTCGGCGAGAAGTGGCACAAGCTCTCGTCCGACCTGCGCAGTGGGCTCGCCGGGCTCGGACTGGTGCTCGACGAACTGGCGCGGACGACCGGTGAGTCCGCGCTGCGCGACCACGCGGCGCGGGCGGCCGACCTCCTCGTGCACCGTCTCGCCGAGCCCCGCCCGGCACCGCCCCGCCGCCGGGCCGGCCTGTTGCGCGGCGCGAGCGGACCCGCTCTCTTCCTGCTGCGCCGGTACGAGGCGACGGGCGAGCGCGTGTGGCTCGACGCTGCGGGCGAGGCGCTGCGGCAGGACCTGGAGTGTCTCGTCGAGCAGAAGAACGGCGGGCCGGCCGTCGACGAGGGGTGGCGCACGATGCCGTACCTCGGCGACGGGAGCGTGGGTGTCGCGATGGTGCTCGACGACCACGTGGCGGCGACCGGCGGCATCGGTGCCAGTGCCAGCGACGGTGACGGTGACGGTGACGGTGACGATCAATTCGCCCGCCTGACGGACGAGTTCACCCGGGTCCGGGCGGGTGTCCTGACCGCCGCGACCTACCGCTTCTACGCGCAGCCCGGGTTGTTCGAGGGCCGTGCCGGGATGATCCTCCATCTCGCCCGGACGGGTGCCCCGCGCGAGCGGCTGGCGGAGCAGATCGCCGCCCTCGGCTGGCACTCGATGCCCTACCAGGGACAACTGGCCTTCCCCGGCAACCACTTGATGCGGCTCTCCATGGACCTCGGTACCGGAACGGCGGGGTGCCTGCTGGCACTCGGCGCGGCCCACGCCGCCACCGACGACGCCACGGCGCACCTTCCGTTCCTGCCACCGTTCCGACGGCGGCCCCTATGACGCGGTTCCGCCGTCCGGCGGAGTCGTGACGCACCACCCCGTCCCCACAAGGGCCCCTTCGCGGGCCATCGATCGAAAGGAATCGACATGGCACTTCTCGACCTGCAGACGATGGAAGCCGACGAGACGACCGGCACCGGCGGCCCCAGCTCCCTGAGCGTGCTGTCCTGTGTGAGCGCGGCCAGCATCACGCTCTGCCTCTGATCCGAGCGGGGCGTCCGGGCCACCCGGGACGCCCGTCGGACCGGCACGGCGGCTGAGTCGCGCCGACGGCTCCGGACGGTACCTCTGCCCTGACCGGGGAGGGCCGTCCGGGGCCCATCCGTCTGACCACTCGGCCGGCCTGGTCGGCCGGCCCGGTCGGCCTGGTCGGCCGGCCCGGTCGGCCTGGTCGGCCGGTTCGGTCGATCGCCCGCCCCAGTCCTTCATCGGTCACTCATCCGGCCGTTCCAGCCGGTCGTCCCACGTCAGGACGGGTATGACGACCCTCTCCGAAGGCGGTGCCCGCAGCCCGGCGGCCGGGTCCGTCCCCCTGCTGCGCTCGACCGTCCGCTACTCCGGCCCCCGTTGCACGGCCCTGGCCCTCGTGTCCATGGCCTCGACGGGCGCGACCCTGTCACTGCCGATCGCGCTGGGCCGGGCCCTGGACCTGCTGCTGGCCGGTGACCCGGACAGCTCGCGCTGGGTGTCGTGGTGCGCGGCGCTGGTCCTCGCGGCGGCCGTCCTCGACGCGGTCGAGACCGTGCTCGCCGGCACCACCAACGCCCGGGCGACCGCGTGGCTGCGCCGCGGACTGGTCCGGCACGTCCTGGCCGTGGGGCCACGGGCCGTCACCCGGTTCGGCCCGGGCGACCTCGTGGCCCGGCTCGTCGGGAACGCGGCACAGGCCGGAACGGCCCCCGCGACCGCCGCCGCGCTCGTCGCCGCACTCGCCGGGCCCCTGGGCGCGGTGGTGGCCCTCGCATTGATCGACCTCCGGCTCGCGGCGGTCTTCCTGATCGGCGCCCCGCTGCTCGCCCTGGTGCTGCGCGCCCTCGCGCGGGACTCCTCCGACTGTGTGACGCGCTACCAGCGGGCCCAGGGCCGTATCGCGGGCGGACTGGCCGAGGCCGTCGCCGGGCACCGTACGATCGCGGCCGCCGGCACGGCCGACCGCACCGTCGCCCGCATCCTGCGCCCCCTGCCGGAACTCTCCCGCCAGGGGCACCGCATGTGGCACGTCCAGGGCCGCGCCGCCGCCCGGGCGGCCGCCGTCGCCCCGCTCCTGCAACTCTCCGTCGTGGCCACCGCCGGAGTCCTGCTGACCCGACAGCACCTGTCCGTGGGCGAGTTGCTGGCCGCGTCCCGCTACGCCGTACTGGCCGCGGGCGTCGGCGTCCTGGTCGGGCAGGTCTCGGGCCTGGTCCGCGCGCGGACGGCGGCCGAGCGCCTGGACGAGCTACGTTGCGAGCCCTCGACCGTGTACGGGGAACGCGCGCTGCCGCCCGCCGGGTCGGGGCGGCTGGAGCTGCGCTCCGTGACCGTCCGCCGGGGCGGGCGCGCCGTGTTGGACCGCGTCGATCTGGTGGTCCCGGCCGGTGCCACGGTCGCCGTCGTGGGCCGGTCGGGCGCGGGCAAGTCGCTGCTCGCGGCGGTGGCCGGTCGGCTGACGGATCCGGACGACGGGGAGGTACGGCTCGACGGGGTGCCGCTGCCGGAGCTGGACCGCCGGCAGTTGCGCCGGGCGATCGTCCACGCCTTCGAACGCCCGGCCCTGCTGGGTGAGTCGGTGGAGGACACCATCGCCCTCGGCGTGGTCCGCCCCTCCCCCGCCCGGATCCGGGAGGCGGCCCGCGCCGCGCACGCCGACGGCTTTGTCCGCCGTCTCCCCGACGGCTACGCCACCCCCTGCGCCGACGCCCCTCTGTCCGGTGGTGAGGCCCAACGCCTCGGCCTGGCCCGCGCGTTCGCCCGCGACAGCCGTCTCCTCGTGCTCGACGACGCCCTCTCCAGCCTGGACACCCTCACCGAGCACGACATCACCGACGCCCTTCTGCGCGCCCCCACGGGCGGCAGCCGTCTGCTCGTCGCCCACCGGGTCACCACCGCCGCCCGCGCGGACACGGTGGTGTGGCTGGAGAGGGGGAGGGTGCGGGCGGTGGGACCGCACACGGAGTTGTGGCGGACGGCGGAGTACCGGGAATTGTTCGGGACGCGGGCACCGGACGGCACGGACCGGATGGACGCCACCCGCGACGGCACCGTGCCACAGGCCGCGCCCGGCGGAGGGGGCCGATGAGGGGCGGCCTCCTCCGTCGGGGCCTCCGTTTCCTCCGGCGACGGGCGCGGGTCGTCGCGCGGCTGGCCCTGTGGTCCGTGCTGGAGACGGGGCAGGCCTTTCTGCTGGGGTACGCCCTCGCCCGGGCTCTCGACGACGGGTTCCATCTTCTAACCCACTACAAGACGACGGAACAGGAAGAAAACCTGTAACCTGAAATAAAAAAGAAAAAAAAAAAAAA
>NZ_JARGEE010000001.1:0-127136 GCF_033794485.1 Streptomyces sp. MB09-02B | reverse complement strand
GGGGTGGACGCGGTGGGGGTAGCTGACTCGGCTCCTGTCGGGGCGACGGCGTTCAGGCGGCTTCTGCGGCGGTGTCGACACCCAGCCGCTCCAGGAGCTGGCCGCGCAGCTCGGCGAAGCGGGGGTGGGCGATGTCGCGGGACCGGTCCAGGGCGACCGGCGTCTCGTGCACGACGACGCCCTCGTCCATCACCAGGACACGGTCGGAGAGCAGCAACGCCTCCTCGACGTCGTGCGTGACGAGGTCACCGCGCAGCCGTGCCGACGCCACGACTCGCCCACCAGACGCCTCGCCTTGTCGCGGGCGGGTGCGTCGAGGGCGCCGAACGGCTCGTCGAGCAGGAGCAGTTCGGGTTCGCGGGCAGTCGCCCGCCCGAGCAGGGCGTTGTGCCGCACCCGCCGCCACGGCAGCAACCGCGGTGCCTCGACCACGACGGCCTTGCGGCGGGGAACCAGGACGGTGCCCGAGGTGTCGCGGTCGAGCCCGGCGAGGATACGGAGAAGGGTGGACTTGCCGCAGCCGCTGCGGCCGAGCAGGGACACGAACTCGCCGTATCGGAGGTCGGATTGAAGACCGTCGAGGACGGCACGGCCGTGGAAGGATCGGGTGAGCCCTTCGACGTGCACGGCGGGGCGAGTGGATGGCATGGCATCAGCCTTCCGAGGACTCCTGTGGCGGGAATCCAGCTAGTGGGGAGGGAGGAAGCCCAGTGAGCGCAGCTTCGCAGGTCGCAGCCCCGCAGCGTGGCTTCGGGGTCAGGGAGGTTCCGGGGCGCCGGGGACGAGTCGAGGAGCCGTCAGCGGCCGCGGCGACACGCGGCGGAGGCCACCCGCAGCAGGTCGATGTGACCGCGCGAAGTGAGCAGGGCTGAACGCGACATGAGGAGCAATCAGCCAGCCGGTCCGCACACGGTCAACGAGGTCTCGCGAAGTGAACGCCATATGGCAACGGGTGTGCCACTCCCGGCACGAACGGTCGCTCTCGCCTCGGCGGTCCCCGTCGACGCCTTCCCGGTGCGCGAGAATGGAACCATGTCCGATGCCTTCACCACCCGAGTACTGAACGTCGCGTCCGGTCCCCAGGAGCGGGTCGTCGACCTCACCCACGACTGCGAGGCGTTCCTCCGCGAGGCCGCTGCCGGCCGGGACGGCCTCCTCAACGTCTTCGTCCCGCACGCCACGGCCGGCATCGCCATCATCGAGACGGGCGCCGGCAGCGACGACGACCTCCTCGCCGCGCTGCGCACCCTCCTGCCCGCCGACGACCGCTGGCAGCACCGCCACGGCACCCCCGGCCACGGCCGCGACCACGTCCTCCCTGCCATCGTCCCGCCCCACGCCACCCTCCCGGTGATTGCCGGAAGGCTGGAACTGGGGACCTGGCAGTCGGTGTGCCTGGTGGACACCAACAGGGACAATCCCAACCGCCAGGTCCGTCTGTCGTTTCTCGCGTGATGCTGGTGCGGCCAGGACTGTAGGGCAGTGGCCGACGGGCCGAGTCGGGTGTCTGCGGACCGGCGGGTCCGGTTGCGATTTCGCGGTTGGTGCGCTGGTGGGACTCCGGGGCGCGGTCCGGGCGCACCGGACGCTCTCACGTCGGCAGGGCGGTGAAGCCTCCGATGATCGCTCCGAAGCCGACGTGGGCGAGGACGGTGACCGCGGGGGTTCCGGGTCCGTAGTTGCGCATCAGAAAGCCGGGAGGTTCGAGCAGGGCCACGTCAGGGGCGCTGGTCAGCGGGCTGCCCATGCGGGGGTGGACCAGCGGCAGCAGGATGTTGACCAGTGCGGTGCCGGCGAACAGGCCGTGGGCGAGTCCGAACAGGGCCCCCAGCCACCAGCCGCTGTGGTCGATGGCGAGGAAGACGGCGAAGTAGCCGAACCCGAACAGCTGCCCGTTGAGGAAATGCAGCAGGTAACCGATGGCCTTGGCGCGGGTGCGGTCGACGGTCACCACGGTGCCGAGCAGGAAAGGCAGGTCCATGCGGGTCAGCCTCAGCTCGCTGGCGGCGCGCAGCGCCGTGGTGAGCGCCAGTGTGCCGACGAAGGCTCCCGCAGCGGCCGACCACGCGCTCATCGCGATGCGTCCCCGCTTGCCCCGGTGATGGCGCCGGCGGCGCTGATCAGCGCAAGATGACTCAGCCCCTGGGGAAGGTTTCCCAGGAAATCGCCGGTGGCGGGGTCGATCTCCTCGCTGTAGAGGCCGACGTCGTTGGCCAGGCCGACCAACTCGTCCATCAGCTCGATCGCCTGGGGAAGGCGGCCGGTGCGGCCGAGGCATTCGGCGAGCCAGAAGGAGCAGGCGAGGAAGGCGCCCTCACCGCCGGCGAGTCCGTCCTCTCCCGAATAGCGGTCGACGTACGGCCCGTGACGCAGGTAGCGGGCCAGCGTGGTGATCGTGGACTGTATGCGCCGCTCGTCGCCGTATCCGTAGAGGGGTCCCAGCAGGACGGCGGCGTCCAGGTCCTCGCCGTCGGCGGCGCGGACGTAGCTGTCGCGGGCGGATGAGAAGCAGCGGGTCTCGATGAACGCGGTGATCTCGTCGCGTGCGGCGTGCCAGCGGTCCACATGCCGGTCGGGGACCAGCCCGCGGCGGGCGAGGTCTGCGGCGCGGTCGAGCGCGACCCAGCACATCATCTTGGACTGGGTGAAGTGCCGGGGTGGACTGCGGACCTCCCAGATCCCCGAATCCGGTTGCTGCCACCTCGTGCAGACGAGGTCGGCGAGCTCCACGAGGCGTCGTGCGACGTCCGCGTCCAGCCGTCCCGCGGCCTGGGCGTACAGCCAGGCGGTCTGGACCAGCTCGCCGTAGATGTCGAGCTGTGCCTGGCCGACCGCGGCGTTGCCGATGCGGACCGGCCCCGAGCGCCGGTAGCCCTCCCAGGGCAGGGTCCGCTCAGGGGTGCGACGGCCGCCGTCCAGCCGGTACAGCACCTTGAGGTCGGGGTGGGTGAGCTGGGAGGCGTGCATCAGCCACCAGAAGTAGGCGTGCGCCTCCGCCGGGCAGCCCAGCCGCAGGAAGGCCGCCAGCGTGAAGGCGGAGTCGCGCACCCAGGAGAATCGGTAGTCCCAGTTGCGTTCGCCGCCGATCTCCTCCGGCAGCGAAGTCGTCGCCGCGGCGGCGATCGCACCGGAAGGGGCATGGACGAGCAGCTTCAGGACCAGCAGGCTGCGCATCACGGCTTGATGCCACCGCCCCGTGTACGGGCGGCCCTCGACCCAGCCCCGCCACGCGGCGCTCGTGCCGTCCAGGCGGGCCTCGCACTCCCGGCGGGCGGGCAGGACGAGTGGCTCCTGTTCGGCGAACGGCATCGCGATCAGGGCGCGCCGGCTCTGTTGCAGCTCGAATCGGCCGCTGATCATGCCCTCGCGGCACTCGGGTTCGCCGGCATCCCACGCGCGGACGGCGAGAGCGCTGCTGCCGGCTGTCGCCACCGGGACGCCCGCGCGCCGCCCGACCCGTGTGCGGTCGGTGCCGTAGGCGAAGCGGGGTTCGACGCTCCAACGCAGCGGCACGGACCCGGACAGCCCCTCGACGCGCCGCAGCAGCTCCCGCATCGGTGTCAGGGCCGTGTCGTCGTGCAGGGTGAGCGCGTCGGTGACCCGCACCGAGCCGGTGTGGGTGAGGAAGGTCGTCTCCAGCACATTGGTGCCGGGCAGGTAGCGGCGCTCTGTCCGGTAGGGCACCACCGGCTGGAGCCGGAACCCGCCCCCGCCGGAGGCGTCCAGGAGGGCGCCGAACACGGCGGGGGAGTCCAGGTCGGGCAGACCCAGCCAGTCCACTGACCCGTCACGTGCGACCAGGGCGGCGGTGCGGCCGTCGCCGATCACCGCGTACTCGCGCAACGGAACGTAGCCGTCCGTCCGCGAGCCCTCGGCCCAGAGGTCGGGGCCGGGGTCGGGGCCGGGCGATGGGTCCGGAGAACCACTGAAGGTCTCCATGACACCACCATCCCACCGGCTTCCGTGCGCCGCCGAGGGGCTTCAGCGCGGCTGCCGCTCGCTGTGATGGCGCTGGGCGAGCCGGGCGAGGGCCACCGCGCCGAGCAGGAGGCCGAAGTCGCGCAACGCGATGTCGTAGTGGTCGGGGATGCTCAGCAGGTTGACGATGATCCCGGCGAGCCATCCGGCCACCAGCCAGCCTCCGAAGCGCGGTGCGAGGCCGACGACGATGCCCGCGACGATCTCGATGACACCGACGGCGTACATGGCGGCCTGTGCGCTGCCCGGAACGACATCGTCGATCCACGGCGCCAGGTAGGCGGGCCAGTCCACGAGCAGGTTGGTGAACTTGTCCAGCCCGAACAGGATCGGCGCCACGGTGAACCCCGTGCGCAGGATGACGAACGCCTGGTAGCCGGGGTCGGTGAACACGGGACGCCGGGTGGTGGCGGTCGTGGTGGTTGTGGTCGCGGACGACATGGCGTCCTCCTTCTATAGGCAACTCTCACTAGCAATAGAAGCCGGTCAGTCTTCTTTAGTCAATGGCTGTGGGTTTTACACTGGTGTTCGTGGACGACCCGCAGGAAGCACCCCGCCCCGACATCTCCGCCGTCGCCGCTCTCGACGAGCCGACCCGTAGGAGGCTCTACGACCATGTCGTGCGCCAGCCGGAGCCCGTCAGCCGCGACGAGGCCGCCGGCGCTCTCGGACTGGCGCGTCAGACGGCGGCCTTCCACCTGGATCGGCTGGCTGACGAATCACTGCTCGACGTGGTCTACGAGCGGCGCAGCGGCCGCACCGGGCCGGGCGCGGGCAGGCCCGCCAAGCTCTACAGGCGCTCCACCAAGCAGGTCACGGTCAGCCTGCCCGAGCGTCGGTACGAGCTGGCCGGACGGCTCCTCGCCCAGGCGGTGGAGGAGTCCGAAGTCACCGGAGAACCGGCCGGCGCCGTCCTGCACCGCGCGGCCCACCGGCTCGGCGAACAGCTCGCGAGCGAGCACAGCTCGGGTGCGACAGGTGTCTTCGACCTGCTCGAGCGGTACGGGTTCGAGCCCCGCCATGACGCTGGGGCCATCGTGCTGGGCAACTGCCCCTTCCACGCGCTCGCCCGCCTGCACACCCAGACGGTCTGCGGCATGAACCTCCACCTGCTTCGCGGCGTCCTTCTGGGGCTCGAGGAGGACGACCTCCAGGCATGCCTGGAGCCCAGCCCCGGCCAGTGCTGCGTCCGCCTTCGACCGGCCACCTCCCGGCCTGCGACGGCGGGTTCCTGACCGTGGCCGAGTTGCCGTCAGGGGCACCGTGGCCGATCCGCGGTCACCCCGCTCTGCCACAGGTAGACACCCGAATTGCTCAGCGGTTGTCGGCGTGTGGGGAAGCCGTCACTGGACCAGCTCCCAGTCCTGCGAGCCGTCCGTCGTCGCCGTCTGCAGGGTCAGTGGGGCCCCGGCGGACGCACCGGTCAGGTAGAGACTCGTGTTCTTGACGGACTGCAGCTTGTAGAAGCCGTCAGCGGTTTTGACGAGGTTCCAGCTGCCGGTGCCGCTGTTGTCCACCCACTGACCGATCTTCTGCCCGGCCGTCGCGTTCCCGGTCCAGACGGCCGCCGCACGTCCACCGGCCTTGTTCAGCAGGGTCACACCGCCGTTGGGTTCGGTCACCACATGCCAGAACTGGGTGTCCGCGTTCGCCGCCGAGCCGGGTGCCTCCAGGCGTACGTCGGGCACGTCGCCGTTGCCGATGTTGGCGTCGTTGGTCTTGTTGCCGGTGCCGATCACCTGGTCGGTCCTGCGGTTGACCAACTGGTGGTAGGCGCCGGCGGAGTGGCCGAGGTCGACCTCCGCGAACCTCAGCGTGGAGGTGCCCTGGTTGTTGAGGATCGAGACGCGGCCGGTGCCCTGCACGTACTGGAGGCTGCGGCTGTAGCCCGCCTGGGAGGTGGTCTGGTACTCCTTCCACGTCCCGTCGCTGCGTCCGCTCTCGTTGACCCAGACGTTGCCGCTGCCCGCCGCGTTGTAGACCAGCCGGCCACCGGGGAGCCGGATGATCACCGGGCTGCCGCTCATCGACAGAGCGCGGGAACCGGTGTCCGTCGGCAGTGAGTTGACGCCCGTTCCGGTGGGTGAGCCGGTGTGGAACTTCAGCGGGTCGTCGGCGATCCGGTACCGCGTGTCGGCTCCGCCGCCCCAGTACTCGTAGGTGAGCAGCCACTTGCCGTCCGTGGTGCGGACGACGTTGGTCATACCCGGCCGGCCGCCGCCGATCTCCGTCTTCCCGCCCCCCATGTCCTGGGTCAGTCCGGCGATGTCGACGACGGGAGCGCTCCAGTTCGCGCCGCGGCCGTCCCAGGTCCTGTGCACGAGGATCTGGCCGAGCGAGTCCTTGGCGGTGGCGTTGGCGGGGTCGAGGGTCGGGACGCCGGTGGTCGCGTTGAAGCCCGTGTAGTCGTTCTCGTCGGAGTAATAGCAGACGAGTTGACCCTTGTGGACCATCAGGTACGGCTCCCAGAGCGGGTCCACCTGCTTGTTCGTGTTCGCGGCGGCGATGTTCTGCCCGAGCGCGCCCGCGCTGCCGCCCTGCCAGCCGCCGGTCGCGACGATGTTGAGGACCTTCCAGGTCGCGCCGTCGTCGGTGCTGGAGTACAGGGCGATCGCCAGGTCCCTGCGGTCACCGTCGTTGGTCGGAGTCCAGTTCGGGTCGGCGGCCTTGCGCTCCTTGTAGTAGGCGTCGTCGCCCGACACCACAGTCGCGAGGAGCAGCGTGCCCTGCTTCAGGTCCCCGACGTCCTGGGGAAGGACGTAGAGATACGGGTTGGTCCAATTGCTGGTGTACTTCGCGTACTTGGCGTCGCCGGAGAGGTACGCCGGGGCCTTGACCTCCGACAGCGGTTGCCAGGACGTGCCGTCGTCGTCGCTCTTGTGAACGGGGAGCGTCTGCTTGTCGGCGCTGCCCGTCTCCGTCACGACGGTGGACTTCTCGAACGCGGCCACCAGGCGCCCGCTCGGCAACTGCGCCGACTTGGGGTAGACCGCGCAGTTGCCGCGCCCCTTCAGGCATGGTTCGCTGCCGAGCTGGTACAGGGTGCCGCCCGTGGGGTTGTACGCCTGTGCGCCGGAGGCCGGTACGGCCATCAGCGCGGACGCCGCGGCGAAGGTGCCCAGTGTCTTTCTCCATGTGCTTCGTTGCACAGTTCCTCCTTCTGAGGTGCACGCGGTGGTGCCGGGCTCGTCGGCCGCGAGGCGCGGCGAGGGGTGGGGTGCCGGTGGGGTGCCGGTGGGGTGCCGGTGCCGGTGTCGGTGTCGGTGTCGGCGAGGGTGAGGGCACGCGCGTCTGGCGGGTCCGGGGGCGGCGCGCTGTTCGGCCGGACCGGATCGTCGTCGCGGCGTCGGTCGGGGCGACCGGAGTTCGGGCACGTGTGCGTTACCGGCCCCGGTCCTGCGGCGTGCGGACTCCGATTCGTTGTCAGCCGTCGTCCTCGTCCTGACCGCGCTGTCATGTCTACGCAGTCAGAAGGGGGGCGTCAAGTGGTGCGGAAGATATTGGTGAGGTCGCACGGACTGCTGTTTGGCCTGCCGAACACACGCCCCGCCCGGCAGGTTCGAGCGACTCGGCCCGACCCGGGGCCGACCTCGCAGCCTCGGCCGGAGCGCCGTACCGAGGGGCGATCTTGACTAGGGTGGAGACCCATGTCGACCACAACGCCCGAGCCGCCGCCCCTCGTCGATCCCGTCGAGCTCGTCTCGGACCCCTATGCGGTGTACGCGCGACTCAGGGAGGCCGGGCCGGTGCACCGGATCGCCGGGACGGACGGGCTTCCGGCCTGGTTGGTCACGCGGTACGACGACGTACGCCAGGCCCTCGCCGACCCCCGGCTCTCCCTCGACAAGCGCAACGCGACCCCCGGTGGCTACCACGGGCTGGCGCTGCCGCCGGCGCTGGACGCGAACCTGCTGAACATGGATCCGCCGGACCACACCCGCATCCGGCGCCTGGTGTCCCAGGCGTTCACCCCGCGCCGTGTCGCCCGCCTGTGCGACCCCATCAGGCGGACCGCCGACGCGCTGCTCGACGCCGTCGAACCGTACGGGCGCGCCGACCTCATCGCCTCCTACGCCGCACCCCTGCCGATCACGGTGATCTGCGACCTGCTCGGCGTGGCCCCGCACGATCGGCACGACTTCAGGTCCTGGACCGACACCCTGATCGCCCCGGACCCGGCACGACCGGAAAGCGCGAAGGAAGCCGTCCGCGACATGCTGGGCTTCTTCACCCTGCTCATCGCCGGCAAGCGCGCCGAGCCCTCGGACGACCTGCTCTCCGCCCTGATCGCCGTACGCGACGACGAGGACCGGCTGAGCGAGGACGAGCTCATGTCCCTCGCCTTCCTGATCCTGTTCGCGGGGTACGAGAACACCGTCCACCTCATCGGCAACTCCACCCTGGCCCTGCTCGGCCACCCCGAGCAGCTGGGCGCCCTGCGTGCCGACCCCGGCCGACTGGGCGGCGCGATCGAGGAGTTGGCTCGCTACGACGGTCCCGTGCCCCTGGCCATCCGGCGCTTCCCCGTCGAGGACGTCACCATCGGCGGGGTGGTCGTTCCGGCCGGTGAGACCGTCCTGTTGTCCCTGGCGGCCGCGCACCGGGACCCGCATCGCTTCACCGAGCCCGACCGGCTCGACATCGGTCGCGACGCCACCGGGCATCTCGCCCTCGGCCATGGCATCCACTACTGTCTCGGCGCGCCGCTGGCCCGGATGGAGACCGAGATCGCTCTCGCCGCGCTCCTCGACCGGTTCCCCGACCTGGCCCTCGACATCGCGCCGGACCAGGTGCGTTGGCGGCCGTCCATGCGGGCCCGCGGCCTGCTGGAACTGCCGGTGCGCTTCTGAGGGGGTGCCGGCCGCCCGTCGCCGTGCGGGGGCGGGCGCGCCCCTCGGTCAAGGGCTGTCGGCCATCTCCTGGTGCGGGGTGGCCGTCTTCTGGTGGCGGGGCGACCGCCCCCGCCCTCGTGAGGTAAGGCTGACCTAACTCGGCTAGTGTGCGAGGCGCAACTGTCGCCGTGTGTACACACCTTGGGGGTCGGCCTTGCCGAGCGCGATCGAGACCGGCAGCGGAGACGGGCCGGACGTCGCGACCGGAGCCGGGCGGCGCGAGGAGGGGTGGGTCGAGCTGGGGTCGCGCGAGGCGTTGCGCGAACTGCTGGGCGAGCCCTGGCCGGTGGTGATCGAGAAGGTCCACGACCGGCTCACCGACCAGGACCGGGGCATCCTGGCCCGCTCCCCGTTCTGCCTGCTGGCCACCTCCGACGCCCGGGGCGGCTGCGACGTCTCCCCGCGCGGGGACGCGCCGGGCTTCACCCATGTCGTCGACCCCGGAGTGATAGCCCTGCCCGACCGGCCCGGGAACCGGCGCGGCGACAGCTTCCACAACATCCTCGACAACCCGCACGCCGGCCTGCTGTATCTGATCCCGGGCTCCAAGGAGGTCCTGCGGATCAACGGCCGGGCGCGGATCCTCACCGACGCCCCGTTCTTCGACGCGATGACGCTCGACGACCGGCGGCCCGAGCTGGCGCTTGTCCTGGAGATCGACGAGATCTACCTGCACTGCCCGCAGTCCCTGCGCCGGTCGGGCGTGTGGGATCCGCAGTCCTGGCCGACCGGCTGAATCCGGCCGATGGGGGACCCCTTGTCGGCCAATATTTAGGTTAGGCTAACCTTCACTTGTGAGATCTGGTGAGGAAGCAGCCGACACCCCGAGGCTACGCGGGCACGCACTGTCGGCCACGGGCGTGACCGTGGCGTACGACGGCGTCGACGTCGTGCACGACGTCGCCATCGCGCTCCGGCCCGGCGAGGTGACCGCACTGGTCGGCCCCAACGGCAGCGGCAAGTCGACGCTGCTGCGGACCGTCGCCCGGTTGCAGCGGCCGCGCCACGCCGCGCTCCGGATCGACGCCGACACCGACGGACTCGCCCTGACCTCCCGTGAGTTCGCGCGGCACGTCGCCCTGCTGACCCAGGGCCGGCCCACGCCCAGCGGACTGACCGTGCGGGACGTCGTCGAGTTCGGCCGCTACCCGTACCGGGGCCGCTTCGGCCGCAGGGACCCCGACGCGACGGCCGCCGTCGACCGGGCACTCGCGCTGACCGGTGTCTCGGGTCTCGCCGAACGAGGCGCCGACCACCTGTCCGGCGGGCAGTTGCAGCGGGTGTGGCTCGCCAGTTGTCTCGCCCAGGAGACCGGCGTGCTCCTGCTGGACGAGCCGACCACCTACCTCGACCTGCGCTACCAGGTCGAACTCCTCGACCTCGTCCGCGACCTGGCGGACGACCACGGCATCGCCGTCGGCGTCGTCCTGCACGACCTCGACCAGGCGGCGGCCGTCGCCGACCGGATCACGCTGCTCGAAGCGGGCCGGATCGTCGCCGAGGGCCGCCCCGAGGACGTCCTGACACCGGAACGCCTGACCGCCGTCTACGGCATCCGCATCGATGTCGACACCGACCCCCTCACCGGCCGACTGCGCACCCGCCCGATCGGTCGTCACCACACCCGCTCCACCCGAAGCGAAAGGCTCCGCTCCACCTCATGAGACGTCTCCTGCTCCCCGCGGCCACCGTCGTCGCGGCACTCACTCTCGCCGCCTGCGGTACCACCGAGCCCGCCGCCGACAGCACCGAGAAGGCCTCCGAGGCCATCACCCTCACCGACTCCACCGGCAAGAAGGTCGAACTCGACGGCCCGGCCACCAAGGTCGTCGCCACCGAGTGGAACGAGGTCGAGTTCCTCCTGACCCTCGGCGTGGACCCCGTCGGCGTCGCGGACGTCAAGGGCTACAGGACCTGGGACCAGGCCGTCCCGCTGAAGAACGAGCCGAAGGACATCGGCACCCGCGGCGAGCCGAGCATGGACACCATCGCCTCCCTCAAGCCCGACCTGATCGTGGCCTCCTCCGACCTTCCGCCCGCCGCCGTCAAGCAACTGCGCGAGATCGCCCCGGTGCTGGGGATCCAGTCCGCGGACGCCTCGGACCAGATCGGGCAGATGCTGGACAACCTCGACCTCCTCGCCAAGGCGACCGGGACCACCGACCAGGCCGAGAGCGCCCGGAAGAGCTTCGAGGCCAAGGTCGCCGAGGGCAAGAAGGCCCTCGCCGACGCTGGGCTCGACGGTACCGACATCGCCTTCGCCGACGGCTACGTCGCCTCCAACCAGGTCTCCCTGCGCCCCTACACCAGCGGTTCGCTGATCGGCGCCGTCAACGAGCGGCTCGGTCTGAAGAACGCCTGGAAGGTGAAGGGCGACGCCGACTACGGCCTCGGCACCACCGACGTCGAGGGCCTGACCGGCCTGCCGAAGGACGTCCAGTTCGCCTACATAGGCAACGACGAGGACGAGACCAGCAACCCCTTCACCAACGAGCTGGCGAAGAACGCCGTCTGGAAGTCCCTCGCGTTCGTGAAGTCCGGCGATGTGCACCGACTGCCCGACGGCATCTGGATGTTCGGCGGTCCCGGGTCGATGGAGGCGTACGTCGACGCCCTCGTCAAGGCGCTGACGAAGTAGCAGAGACGCAGTAGCGGAAACGCAGTAGCACAGACGCAGTAGAAGCGACCGAAGCAGAAGCACGGAGCCATGGCCGTCACCGCGACTTCCCCCGCCACCCGTCCGTCCACAGCGGCGACCCGGACGGGCGCGGCCGCGGTGACGGCCGCGCTCGTCCTCCTGGTCGCCGCCCTCGCCGTCGTGGACCTGACCCAGGGCACCGCCGCCGTCGGGCACTCCGAGGTGCTCAAGGCCCTGACCGGGCGGGCCGACCCCGGTGACGCGTCCGTCGTGATCGCCTCCCGGCTGCCCCGGATGACCGCCGGCATCCTCGTCGGCGTCCTGCTCGGGGTGGCGGGCGCCGTGCTCCAGGCCGTCAGCCGCAACGTGCTCGCCTCTCCCGACACCCTCGCCGTGAACGCCGGTGCCTACCTGGCGCTCGGCATCGTCGGTGTCACCGGTGTCTCGCTGCCCCTGCTCGCCTCCTCCGGCGTCGCCTTCGCCGGCGGACTGCTCGCGGCTGCCGTCGTGCTCTCCCTCTCCGGCCTCGGCACGGGCACCGTACGGCTCGTGCTGGCCGGCACCGCCCTGATGCTGGGCCTGAACTCCCTCACCGAGGGCCTGCTGCTGTTGTTCCCTCAGCAGACCGAGGGCCTCTACCAGTGGAACCAGGGCAGCATCGGCCAGAACGGCTTCGACGGTGTCCTGCAGATGCTCCCCGTCGCCGCGATCGGGCTCGGCGGTCTGCTGCTGACCGCCCGTCGGGTCGACGCACTCGCCCTCGGCGACGACACCGCGCGCGGCCTCGGCGTCCCCGTCCGTGCGACCCGGGTGACGGTCGTCGTCCTCGCCACCCTGTTGTCCGCGGCGGCCGTCACCCTCGCCGGACCCATCGGCTTCGTAGGCCTGTGCGCACCGGCACTGGTACGCCCCCTCGCCCGCCGCTTCCGTGGCTTCGTCCGGACCCGGGGCGCCCTGCCCGCGGCCGGTCTGGTCGGGGCCGGGCTGGTGCTCGGGTCGGACGTCGCGCTGCGCGCCCTCGTCCCCGCCGACACGGCGGTCGCCGTGCCCACCGGCGTCGTCACCAGCCTGGTCGGCGCCGTGTTCCTGGTGGTGATGGCGCTCCGGCTGCGGGACACCTCCGGAGCCGAGGCGCCGGACCGCCTCCGCATCCCCAGCCGTACGGCGTTCCTGGTCACGCTGGCCGTCCTCGTCGTCGTGACCGTGGGCGTCACCATCGCCGGGGTCCTGCTGGGCGACAGCAAACTCCTGCTCGGCGACGTCGCGAACTGGGCACAGGGACGAGCCGGCCGGACCGTGTCCTTCGTGCTCGACACCCGGGTGCCCCGCGTTCTCGCGGCCCTCTGCGCGGGCGCGGCCCTCGCCCTGGCCGGAACGCTGGTCCAGGCCGTGACCCGCAACCCCCTCGCGGAACCGGCGATCCTGGGCGTCTCCGGCGGCGCCGCGCTCGGCGCCGTCCTGCTCGTCACCACCGTCCCCGTCGTCGGCGGCTGGGGCATAGCGGGTGCCGCGTTCGCGGGCGCCGCCCTCGCCTCGGTGGTCGTCTTCGGACTCGCCGCCCGGGGCGGCTACCAGCAGAACCGGCTGGTCCTCGTCGGCATCGGAGTGGCAGCCGCCGCCACGGCACTCATCAGCCTCCTCATCGTGCTCACCGACCCCTTCAACGCCACCAAGGCGCTGACCTGGCTGTCCGGTTCGACGTACGGCCGGACCCTGCCGGACGTGCTGCCCGTCGCGTGCGTGCTGGCCGTGGGGCTCGTCGCCGCGGTCGCCCGCCGCACCGAACTGGACCTCGTCTCCCTGGACGAACACACCCCCCGCCTGCTGGGCCTGTCCCTGTCCCGGGCCAGACTCGGGTTCCTGGTGGTGGCCGTCCTGCTCAGCGCGACCGCCGTCGCCTCCGCCGGCACCATCGGTTTCGTGGGTCTCGTCGCACCGCACGCGGCGCGGGCCCTGGTGGGCCGGCGGCACGTACGGGTGGTGCCGGTCGCCGTCCTCCTCGGGGCCATACTCGTCTGCACGGCGGACCTCCTCGGCCGTACGGTGATCGCCCCGGCCCAGCTGGGCGCCGGGCTGATGACCGCGGTGATCGGCACGCCGTACTTCCTCCACCTGCTGATACGGAGCCGCCGGTAGCCGACGGCAAGGGCCGCGAGGTGGTGTCGAGGCCGCGTGCCCGTCACCCGCAGCCGCGGGCGGGCCCGTACCGGCCGCGCTTAATCGATCGCGAGGGTGGATCCCGCCGGGCACAATCGGCGCATGCCGACCACCGCGGAGCAACTGCTGTCCGCCCTCGCACCGTTGCCGTTCCCCGCACGCCTCACCCTGACGGCACGGACCGCCCGCCGGCTCGCGGACGAGGGGACGCTCGCCCCGCTCCTGACCGACCTCGACGGACGCGGGCCCTACGAACGGCGGCTCGCGGCGCTGGCGGCCCACGCCGTACGGGACGTGGAGTTCCTCGCGGAGCGGCTGGCCGACCCGGACCCGGTGGTCGCCGGGTACGCGCGCCGCGCCGCACGCGACCTGCCCGTACCGGACCGGGCGGTGGAGGCCGCCTACGACGACGCACCGGCCGTGCTGCGGCAGCGGCTGGCCCGTCTGCTCGTCGCCGGGGGCCGCACCGCGCTCGCCGAGCGATTGGTGGCGCGGCTGCGCGCCGACTGGGGCGACGCCGAGGCCGCGCGGCTGCTGCCGGCCTGCTCCACCCCGTTCGTGGCACGGGAGTTGCCCGGACTCGCCCATGCCGTCGACGGCTGGACCCGGCTCGCGTCCCGGCATCCCGACCCGGTGCTCGACCACGCCGAACGGACCCTGGCCGACCGGGCGGGCGGAGAGCAGCGGGACGACTGGTGGCGGCTGCACGCCACCACGGTCGCGGCGCTCGCGCCCCTGCGTCCCGAGCGGGTGCTGACCCTGCTGGAGCGGTACGGCCCCGGCGGCCTGCCGCCCGCGCTGAGCCGCGGACTCGCCCCCCTGGCCACCGCCGATGTCGAACGCCTCATCCGTTGGCTCACCTCCCCCGGCAGTGAGGGCCGGCGCCAGGAGCGGGTGCCGCCTCCCGCGGCGCTGCGCGAGCTCGTCCAGGCCGCGCCCGCCTCGCTCATCGCGCTGGGCCGTCACTGGCTGAAGCGCGGCCCCCACTTCGCCGCCCTGGTCGGAGCCATGGCCCCCGGCCGACGTGCCGCGTTCGTGGACGCCGTCGGTGGGGACGCCGCCGAGGCCGTCCTCGAACTGCTGCCGCGCGAGCGCCGCTGGGCTGAGGTGCGCCGCGCGGCGGCCGCCTTCGACGGCACGGACTACTGGTGGGACGACCTGGACATCCTCGCCCACGGCCCGCTCGACGAGGCACGCCCCGCACTGCTGGCCGCGATCGGGCGGTCCGACGCCGACGACCGGGCCGCCGCCTGGCCGCTGTTCGTGGCCTGCGCCGTCCGGGACGGCGGCCGTGCGGCGATCACCGAACTGCTGACGACGGCGGGACGGCGGCTGCGCAACGAGCGGCACCCCGTCCGCGCCGCGGCGCTCGGCGCGCTCGCCGAAGCGCACCCGCGCGTCTTCGCCCCGGCCGACGCCCCACTCCTCGACGCGATCGCCACCGACGCCCTGGAGGCACGGGACGCGTCGTCCGCCACCCTGAAAGCCCTACGCACGCTGGCCGTACGCCTGCTCGTCGAACACGCCACCGGGGATGAGGGCGAGACGGACGCCGGGGCGCCCAGGGGCGACGGGACCGGTGCCGGGGGCGCCACGGGTGAAGGGGCGCCCAGGGGTGGCAGAACGGACGGGGGCGGTGAAGTCGGGCTGGGGGAGTGGGCCCTGCGGGTGTTGGCGCGGATCACGGAGCGGGTCGGGGTGCCCGACTTCGGGGAACTGCACCGGGAGTTGCGCAGGGGCCAGGAGCACGAGCTCCTCGGTGCCCTGCGGCCCTGGCTCGACGCCGGGGCCGGGCGGGCCGACTTCCGGCTGCTGCTGGGGCTGGCCGCCGCGCTGGGACCGCGCGCCCGGCGGCTGCCCGAACTCCAGGACCGGCTGGCCACGGCCGTGGAACACGGTGACGACGAGACGTTCGAGGCGGCCGCCCGGCTGTGGCTGGCCGCACCGGCGACCCGCGACGACCGGGCCGCCCGCATCGTCGCCCGCGAACCGTCGGCGGTCGCCCTCCCTCCCGTACGAGACGTGCTGTCCCGGCGGCGCACGGACCTGCTGGACGCCCTGCTGGCCGACACCCCGCCCCACGGCCGCTTCCTGACGGACGGCGCCCGCCGCCCGCTGCCGGACCTCGGCGGCAGCGACCGCTGGCTGCCACGCCAGCAGCGGGCGGCGGTCCGGCTGGCCGGGGAGGCGGTCGCGGACCGTACGCTCCCGCTCGACGACCGGGCCGCCCTGATCCGGGCCGCCGCCCCGGTGCCCGAGTTCGGGCGTGCCCTGGCGCTCGCGCACGCGGACGACCCGGACGTGGTCGTCGCCGAGGCAGCGCTCGGCGCCCTGCCCCGAACCGACCGGCCCCACGACGCCCTGCCGACGCTGCTGGACCGGGCCGACGGCGACCGGGCCAGGGTCGCCGTGTACGCGGCGGACCGCGCCGCCCGCTTCACCGCCCCGTCCCGACTCGCCCAGGCGTTGGGCCCGTTGCTCACCGGGGAGCGGCCCGCGAAGGTCACCTCCCGCAAGGAGGCCGTACGGCTCGCCGCCCGCTTCCTGCCACCTCGGAGCGCGGCCCCCCTGCTGGCGCGCGCCTTCCACGCCCCCGACCGGCACCCGGACGTGCGGGCCGCCGTCGTCCGCGCCCTGCCCCCGCTGCTCGGCGAGCCGGAGGCCCGGGCCCTGATCGAGGAGGCGGCACGTGACGACACCGGCCCCGTGCACGAGGCCCTGCTGGCCGTCACACCCTGGGAGTTGGCCGAGACGCACCGCCGCGCGTACGCCGCCGTCGTCCTCTCGGCGTACGACACGTCCCTCGCGCTCGCGGAAGGCTTCGGCGGCCACGTCGTGCTGCGTGCCATGGGGGTGTGGTGCCGTTACTCGCCCGAACTCGCCCACCGCATCTCCCGGACGGTCAGCGACCTCGACGACCGGACGCACTGGGGCTTCGCCGCGTGGACGCTGCGTGATCTGGCCGTCTCCGAACTACCGCACCCCGTGGGCGGTGCCGCGCCCGGCAGCGTGTTCCACAGCGCGGTGGCCGAGCTGCTGGCGGCGACGCACACTCCGGAGGGCGGCTGCGACGCGCTGGAGAGCCGGGACGTGCCGGCGCTGCAGCGGCTGCGGCACCTGACGTCGTTCTCCTACGCCGCGGATGTCCGCACCGAGTTGCTGGAGGCGGTCGCCGGGCAACTGACGGGTGAACCACGGCTCGCGCCGGAACGCGCCGAACTGCGGGGCCTGTTGGTCGGCTTCGCCACGGAGCCGACCGAACTCCTCGAACGACTGCGGGACCTCGCGGCGGAGTTCGAGGACGTCGGGGTGAGTGTCGCGATCCAGACCTCCGAACGGCTGCGCCTGGCCTCGGCACATCGCGCTCCCCGGTGCGCCGATGCCCTGCTGACCGCCGCCGACGGCCTCGCCCGCGACGGCCGCACCGCGACCGGCCTGCTGGCGGCCGGCCTGGTGAGTGGCATGGGTCTGTCCTTCGGCTGGACCGAGGAGGGACGCTCCCTGCTGCGACTGCTGCGCCGCCACGCGGACCCCGATGTGCGCCACCAGGCGTACCGGACCACGACGCACAACGAATGACACCCCCGGGCGGTCGGCGCCGCGCCGCCGACGACTGTGCCGGTGTCGGGGACGGCTCCTGGCACCTCACCGACGACGTCGACGACTTCCTCGCCCGCGCCGGGGACTTCCTGCGCTCGCGCCCCGCCCCGCACACCGTGCAGCTGACGGTCACCGAGACACCGCACTACGTCCGGGGCGTACGCGTACGGCGCCGAGGCCCCCGTCCTCGGTCGGCTGGAGCGGGCGGGCGAGGTCCGCGCCACCTTCTTCCGCACCCCACCCCACCGCCTGAACCTCACACCCCTCATGCCCGAACCGGCCGACGCCCTCGCCGCCCGTCTGGCCGGCCTCGGCCATCGCCTGCCCGGCGTCAGCGCTGACCTCTACACGGCCTCCGCCTTCGCCCGCGCCTGGCACCGGCGCACCGGGGCGGTGCCCACACCGTGCGCGCGGCAGCGCCTGTACCCGCCTCGGTACGCTCACCCCACCACGGCCGCTCCCACCGGGCCGGGGCCGGGTGGCCGGCCCGCGGGACCGCGAGCGACTCGTCCGGTGGTACCACGAGTTCGCCGCCGCCGTCGGTGAGGCGTCCTCCGCGGCCGCCGCCGCCCGCCCGCCTCGCCCACGGACGCGTCGCCTTGTGGGAGACCCCGGACGGCAACCCCGTCTCCCTGGCCGGGTTGACCCCGGTGATCGTCGGCCAGGTGCGGGCGACGACCGTCTCCACCCCGGCCCACCTGCGCGGTCACGGATACGCGGGTGCCGTGACCGTCGAGCCGCGCCGCGTCGGCTGCGGGCGCGCGGCGGTTCCTGCTGTTCACCACCTCGGCAACGCCACGAGCAACGCGTGCTACCCGCGCGTCGGCTATCCCCCCGGTCGGAGACTTCCCGGTGTACGACTTCTCACGGGTACCGCGGTGACGAGGAATCCCCCGCAGTCGTCACCGGCCGCCGGCCTCCAGTGCGGGCGCCGGGGTCGGTGTCGGCGGTTTGCGGAGCAGGAGGAGGGCCGCGTCGTCGTGCAGGCGGCCGCCCACGTGTTCCAGCAGTTCGTCGTGCAGGGTCGTGAGGGTGTGGGCCGGCTCCTCGGAGACCGGCTTCTCGGAGAGATGGTGGGCCAGTCGCTCGGTGAGCGGATAGAACTCGCGGTCGCGGTCCCGGGCCTCCGTGACCCCGTCGGTGTAGAGCAGCAGTTGGTCACCGTCGGCGAAGGGCAGTGTCTGCAGCGCGGGGGTCTCGCCCGTGAGGGCACGCAGTCCGAGGGGCGGCGCCGGAAAGGCCGGCTCCACGGGCACCACGTCGGCGCCGCGCACCAGCAGTGGCGGCGCGTGTCCGCAGTTGACCAGCTCCAGCCGATCCGGCTCGGGGTGTCCGGCGACCACGGCGGTGACGAAGTCGTCGCAGCGCAGGTTCCGGGCCAGGCTCCGCTCGATCCGGTCGACCACGGCGAGCAGGTCCGGCTCCTCGTACGCCGCCTCGCGGAACACGCCGAGCACCAGGGCGGCGATCCCCACCGCCGGCAGCCCCTTGCCGCGCACATCGCCCACGATCAGCCGCACCCCGTAGGGGGTGGGCACGAGCGCGTACAGATCCCCGCCGATACGGGCCTCGGCGGCGGCAGCGCTGTACCGGACGGCCACCTGGAACGGGCCGACGACCGCCGGCACCGGCTGCAGCAGCGCGTGCTGGGCGGCCTCGGCGACCGAACGGACGGCCGCGAGGACCCGCTCACGGCGCCCGCGCAGCGCACCGGCCAGCCCGCTCGCCAGGGTGACGGCCGCCAGCGCGGACAGCACCGCGGCCAGCTCGTGCCCCGGTGCGCCGTCCCGGACGCCGAGCAGCGTGCCCAGCACCCCGGCGAGCAGCCCGACACAGAGGACGCCGCCCGGCCCGCTGGTGGTGGCGGCCAGCGCCGGCCCGGTCGCGAGCAGCGGCAGCCAGGTGTGCCCGGCCCCGCCGAACAGACCGACGACCACGATGACGGACACGAGCAGCACGGGCACGACGGGCAGTACGGGCGCACCGGAGGCGAACTGGGCGGCGACCCGGACCCGGAGACGAGCCGCCGCCCCGGGGGCGGCCGCTCGTCTCCGGGACGGCCGGATCGGCCCGTGGTCGCCGCCGAGCTCTCGGGTGTGCCTCATGTTTCGCCCGCAGTCCTCACCTGTGCGTGGAGCATGCACTCCGGAATTGTCCGTTTGATCCAGGAAAAGGGATTGGTGCGGGCGCCACAAGGAGACGATTTTCAGATAGTGAGCGACAGGCCCCTGGTCACCCGGCTCGCGGTCGGCAGCAGCCGGGCCCGGACCTCGTCGAGCCGCGAGAGCCGGTCCGCCCGCAGCGAGACCCCGAGCGAGCCGAGCGTGTCCCCGCTGTACACGGGCACCGCGACACAGACCGTACCGAGGGCGTACTCCTCCAGGTCCGTGACGGCCGGCGCGATGGGGGAGGAGTCCAGTCGGCGGAGCAGTTCCGGGGCGTCGGTGATGGTGCGCGGGGTGAGGTCCGCCAGGTGGTGCCGGGACAGGTAGTCCCTGCGGGACTCCTCGTCCAGCTCGCGCAGCACCGACTTGCCCAGCGCGGTCGCGTGCCCGGCGTCCTCGAACCCCACCCAGAGGTCCACCCGGGGCGCCCGCGCGCTGTCCACGATCTCGGCGACCCGGATCTCACCGTCCTCGTAGAAGGTGAGGTACGCGGCGGTGGTGAGCTCGTCCCGCAGCGCGGCGAGCGTCGGCCGGACCCGGCTGAGCAGGGCCTGCCCCCTGCCGGTGGAGTGCAGGGCCGTCACCTTGTCGCCCAGGACGAAACCGCCGTCGGCCAGTTTCCGCAGATAGCCGTCGTGGACCAGGGTCCGCAGCAGGTGGTAGGCGGTCGCCAGGGGCAGCCCGGTCTCCCGCGCCAGCTGTTTCGCGGGCGCGCCGTTCTCGTGGGCGCTCACCGCCTCCAGCAGGCGGAAGGCCCGCTGCACGGAGGTGATGAGTGTGGGGCCCGGGCCTTCGTGCGCAGCCATACGACCAGCGTGCGCCGCGCGCGCGACCCGGGCAAGCCCCGCCCGCCGGGACGGTCACTTCCATCGCCGGGGCGGTCACTTCCATCCGTACGCGTAGGCCGCGACCCAGGTGATGTCCAGCTGGGCGCTGCTGCCCGGGGCCGCGCCCGGCCCCTCCAGGGCGCTCTCGTTCTGCAGCACCCACGACAGCGGCCGGTCCGGCACGTCCCGGGTGTCGTGGCCCACCGGCCGACCGTCCACGAAGAACCCCACATGACCCGGCGTCCACTCCGTCGACACGGTGTGCCAGGCCGTCCAGTCGTCGCTGCCCGGGAAGTAGCCCTGCTCGCCCCCGCCGCACGGATGGTGGAAGGCGGTGAGGTCGCCGGTCCACTCGCCCTCGGGATGATCCATCTCGCAGCCCCCGCCGTAGTGCAGCCAGGCCGACTTGTATCCGGGGGCGAGCTTCGTCACCTTGATACGGGCGCTGTACTTGCCGTACTTCATCTGCATGACCGCACGGGGTACCACCGCCGCAGCGTGCACGGGACCCCCGTGGGCGGGCCGCCACATCCGGATGAACATCCGGCCGTCGCCGTTCTCCGCAGGGCCCACGCTCACGGTGTCCTCCGGGTGGTGGACACCCACGACGTCCCGGCCCCGGTCGTTGGCCGTGTCGCGCCAACCCGTGGGATACGCCCACCAGTTGTCGCGGTACGCGCCGGTGAGGCCCCCGCAGTGGGCGGCGGAGGTGTCGACCCGGTGCGCGCAGTCGCTGAACCCGCCCAGCGGCACCCGGTCCCCGTCGAAGTCCTCCGCGAGGACCTGCCAGAACGGCCCGCAGTCGCCACGGGGCAGTGCGGTGCCGGCGACACGGCAGGCGTCGGCCGACACCGGCGCTCCCTCGGCACGGGGAACGCCGACGAGCGCCACCAGCAGCATCAGACCCACGGAGGGCCACACCGCGCGTCCACGACGTTTCGGTGCCGCGTGCGAACCCATCGGAGGAGCCCCCTTCGACCCGGTGCGGGATGCGTGGTGCGAGGCAGCATCGTCACCGCACGGCCGCTCCGGCGCCATCCCCGCGGCGGGGTGCCTACCGGAGGGCCGTACTCCGCCGCCACGAGGTGAATCGGCGGTTTCGGGTACTCGGGGCCCGGAGCCGGACGCGGCGCGTCCGGGACGTCGGAGCCGAGGAGGTACGCGATGCGACTGCGGGAACACGTGGTGGTGGTGACGGGAGCGTCCAGCGGGATCGGCCGGGCCACGGCCGAGGCCTTCGCGCGCAAGGGGTGCGCCGTGGTGTTGGCCGCCCGCCGCGAGGAGGCGCTGGAGGCGACCGCCCGGGAGTGCGACGCGCACCGGGGGGCGCGGACGCTGGTCGTACCGACCGACATGACGGACGTCCAGGCGGTCGAGGATCTGGCGCGGCGCGCGGTGGAGGAGTTCGGCCGGATCGACGTATGGGTCAACAACGCGGCCGTCAACGCCTTCGGCCGGTTCGAGGACGTACCGCTGGAGGACTTCCGCCGGGTCCTGGACGTCAACGTGATGGGCTATGTCCACGGGGCGCGCGCGGCTCTGCCGGTGATGCGGGCGCAGGGGCGGGGCACGCTGGTCAACATCTCCTCGATCGTGGGAGCGGTCGCCCAGCCCTACAGCCACCCGTACAGCATGTCCAAACACGCGATCCAGGGCTTCGGGTCGAGTCTGCGGCAGCAGCTGCGGGTGGAAGGGGTGAAGGGCGTACGGGTGTGCACGGTGATGCCCGCGACCATCGACACCCCTCACTTCGAGCAGTCGGCCAACTACACCGGGCGCAAGGTGGTCGCCATGCCACCCGTCTACAGTCCCGAGCGGGTCGCCGGGGCCGTCGTCGACCTGGTCCGTCACCCGCACCGGGAAGTGGTGGTCGGTCCGGCCGGGCGGGCTCTGGTGCGCAGGGCGCGGAAGAACCCGGCCCTGGCGGAGCGGGTGATGGCTCGGCAGACCGACAGGACCCATCTGTCCCACGACGAGGCGGCCCCTGCCACCCACGGAACGCTGCACGTGCCCGCTCCCGGTGAGGGAGCGGTGCACGGCGGGTGGGGCGGCCGACGGCGCACGGCGCTGCGCAGGACGGCGGTCGTGGCGGTGCTGGGCGCGGGCGCGGCCGCGGCGGGACGCCGGATCAGCCGTGAGATGGCCGCTTGACCGGGACTGATCGGGACTGACTGGGTCCGACCAGGCCCACCAGGCCCACCAGGCCCACCAGGCCCACCAAGCCGACCAAGCCGACCAAGCCGACCAAGCCGACCAAGCCGACCGGGAGAGACGTGGGTGCGGGGCGCATCGGCCCGCACCCACGCGGCGGTTCCGATGCGGCGGTTCCAGCGCGGCGGGTTCCGCGCGGCGCCCGGGCCGCGACGAGGCCGTGACAGGGGCGCGGGGGCGCGGGTGCACGCGCCCTATCGCGACGCGTGCACCCGCGTCGGTACCCGGACGGACTCCATGACGAACCCGCTGCGCACGCGTGCCGGCACCCGGGTCAGCGGGATCCGCAGGTCCTGGGCGGGCACCTGGTACTCCAGCCGGGCCAGCCGTGGCCCGAGGGCCCGCAGCAGTGCGACGGTGACGTCCTCACCGGGGCAGCGGTGACCGGCGGCGCGGTCGCCGCCGCCCTGCGGCACCAGGTCGTCGCGCCGGGGCGGCCGCTCCACGAAGCGCTGCGGTTCGAAGGTGTACGGGAGGTCCCACAGGTCGGGGTCGTGGTTCTGCCCGTACAGGTCGAGCAGGACCATGCTGCCGGCCGGGATCGGTTCGCCCCGCCACTCCAGGTCGGTGACGGCCAGCCCGCCGACGAAGGGCGCGAACGGGTAGAAGCGCCGCAGCTCGTGGGCGAACGCCACGGCGTACTCGGGGTCGTCCTCGGCCAGGCGTTCCCGGACGTCGGGCCGCAGCCGCAGCGCGTGACCGGCGTAGGTGACGAACCAGCACACCGCGACGGTGGGGCGGACGATGTTGAGGAGTTCCACCGCGGCGGTGTGCGGGTCGAGGGGCAGGCCGTCGGCGTCCCGGTGCCGGACCACCGCGTCCAGCGGCGATCCGGCCGGCGCGGTGGCGGCACCCTCCCGGACGTCCTGCACGAGACGCTCCAGCCAGGCCTCGCTGCGGCCGCGGGCCCGGCGCGCCCGCCAGTGCCGGGGCCCCGGTGTGGCGAAGCCGTCGACCATGGCGACCATGTCCCGGGCCGTGTCCGCGGCGGCGGGCTCGTCCAGGGGGATCCCGGCCCACCGGCAGACCCCCAGCGCGAGCACCCGGCTCGCCTCGTCGAACAGCACGACCGAGCGCCGGCCGGGCCATGACTCCACGGCCGCGTCCCAGGCGTCGGCGACCCGGTCGACCAGGTCGGTGACCGCCTTGGGGCCGGTGAGCAGCGAGAGGAACATCTCCTTGCGCACGCGATGGGCCGGACCGTCCAGGGTGTGCACGGCCCCATGGCCGAACAGGGTGCTCAGCACCGGGCCGGGCAGTGCCGTCGCCCGTTCCACGTGCCGCTCGTCGTAGAAGAACCGCACGGCCTCCGGCCCCCACAGGGCGACGGTGTGCCGTCCCGTCAGACGGGCGCGGACCAGGGGACCGGCGGTACGGCGCCGACGGTCGGGCAGCCAGGTGTACCCCTTGACCAGGGCCGCGAGCGAACTGTCGACCAGCGGGGCGCGAGGACTCGGATTCATGCCGACCCGAGTGCCCGCCCGGGTGCGCCGGTAACGCGGGGAGCGGGAGCACCGCACGGATGGCCGAAGCGCGTGCCGCGGGCCGTCGTGACGAGGAACGGTCGCGACACCGACGTGCGGGCGGTCGCGGCACAGAGGTGTTACACCCCGGGGAACTCGGTACTCCGCATGGAGACACGAACCGGCCGAACACCCCGGAGGGATCATGAGCGACGAGAACATGGCGGACGACGCCTACCAGCCCACCGGCGGCAACGAGGAGCAGGAGGACGCAGCCCCGCTGGACCTCCAGGACGCGCTCGACGAACGCACGTACGACGACATGCTGGACGAGGGCTATTCGCCGCCGGAGAGGCCGCTGGGCGTCACCAAGAGCGGCACCACGGCCGCCGAGCAGCACGAGGGCGAGTCCCTCGACGACAGACTGCGGCAGGAGGTGCCCGACGTGGAGGTCCCGGCAGGGGACGGCATCGGCGACCTCCCGGACGGCGAGGGCGAACCCCTCGACCCGGAGGCCGGATCGGACCGCGCCGGCCGCCTCGTCGCACCCGACGAGGGTGCCCGGACGGACACCACCAAAGAGCTGGTCGCCGAGGACGAGGGCATCGACGGCGGAGCGGCGGGCGCCGAGGAGGCGGCGATGCACATCGTCCCGGACGAGCGGCTGTCCCCGGCGGACCCGCCGGAGGTCTGAAGGGGCGCACGCGTCGGCCCGCGCCCCGCGCCGGAGCCGACCGCTCCGCCACCGCGCCGCACGTGGCCTGTCGCGGCCGTGGGGCGCGCGACGCACAACGGGAGCCTGAGGGTGTCGGCCGGGCTTCGTGCGGGGGATCGGTGGCTCGCCAGGCGGCTGGCGGCCTGGGACCCCGTCCGCGTGGGCAAGCCGCTCCGGGCGGTGGAGGAGACCGTCGAGAGCGCCAAGCTGTGGTGCGCGGCGGCCGTGGTGATGGCCTGGTGGGGTGGTGGGCGCGGTCGGCGCGCGGCGGCGGGCCTGGCGGCGCTGACGGTGGCGCAGGTGGGGTCCAACGCGGTCGGCAAGCAGCTGCTCGACCGGCGCCGGCCGCCGAAGGAGTGGTTCCCGCACGCGAGGTCGACGACCGTCCCGCGTCGTCGTCCTTCCCGTCCGGCCACACCGCCGGCGCGGTCGCGTTCACGGCCGCCGTCCGGCCCACCTGGCCCGTCGCCGGCGCCGCCAGCCCTGACGCGCGGATCGCGAGGGGTGGTAACTGCTCGCCGGGGAGTCCGTACGAGGTCGAGTTAGCTCGATCGTGTGATGGTCAGGTCGCTGGCTTGCGGTGTCGTGGGCTGATCGGGTTGACGTGCTCGGGCGATCTGGGACGCCGGGAACGGAGCCAGCGTGCGGAGCCCCCTCTCCTCCGGAGAGAAGGTTTGGGGCCTCTCCGTCGCCCTTTGTCCGTACCCACTTGGCCAGGTCGTGAGGGAACTGGCCTCCCTGGCTCGGACCACGCACGCGATGCGTGTCGCCGCCCAGGGGTCGAGTACGCCGGGGACCACCAGTACGCCCAAGACCGTTCGGGGCGTGCGGCTGCGCATGTGCACTCATGCTCAGTCCAAAGGAACGGTGCCTGAAGACGGACGAGGGGTGTCTGAACACGAGGCGCGTCTGAGCGAGGGGGGTGTCTCAACACGAGGGATGCGGACCACACGGGCGCTGATCACCTGAGGCGCGTGACGGCGGGTCGTTCCGCGGCCTACTCGGCTCGCGGCCTTCTTGGCTCACGGCCTACTCGGCGATATGGCGCTGGAGCCAGTCGGCGGCGGTTCGGCGGAAGAGCCTGCGGCTGTCCGCGCGCAGGAAGTCGTGGCCCTCGTCGCGCAGTAGGAGCAGTTCGGCGCGCAGCCCGCGTTCCCGGGCCGCGCGGACGAACTGCTCGGACTCGCCGAGCGGCACATTGGTGTCGTGCTCGCCGTGGACCGTGAGCACGGGGACGCGCAGGGCGTCCACGCGGGTCATCGGGGAGAGCGCGTGCAGCAGTTCGCGGTCGTGCTCCGGATGGCCGTACTTGTGTGCGGCCGACTCGGCGATCCACGGCTCGGTACCGGCGTAGAAGGTCGCGAAGTCGGACATGCCGCAGGCGGCGACGCCGGTGCGGAAGAGGTCCGGGTGCCACACGAGGGACGCCATCACCAGATAGCCGCCGTAGGAGCGTCCCATGACGGCCAGCCGCCGTGGATCGGCGAGACCGGCGACGACGACGTGGGCCGCGCAGGCGGCGACGTCCTCGATCGCGTCGAACCGGCCCGTCCCGAGGTCGGCGTCGACGAAGGACCGGCCGTGCCCCGACGAGCCGCGCACGTCCGGCGCGAACACATCGAGCCCCCGGCCCAGCAGCTCGTGGTAGAGCGGGTTGAACACCGGCCGCTCCTGCTCCTCCGGTCCGCCGTGCAGATGGATCACACAGGGCGCCGGCTCCCCGGCACCGCGGTCGGGAGCCCGGTAGTACCAGCCGCTCAGCGGCAGTCCGTCCCACGCGACGGGCCGCAGCGGTACGGGACGCACGGGCGGCCGGCCCGGCGGGACCGCGTCCTCGTCCCTGGACGACCACGCGGTCCGTCGCGCGGTGCCGTCGGGGAACCACCACACCCCGGGGCGGCGCTGCGAGCCGGACAGGGCCAGCACCAGTCCCGCACGGCCGTCGACCCGCGGGATGCGCGTCACCACCTCGTGCGGCAGCGACACCGTCCGCGAGGGCCCCACCCGGGCCTCCCCGGCGGCCGTCGGCGACACGGAGGTGACCTCCAGCTCGGTGGCGCCGCGCATGTTCCAGGCGAGGGCGGCGGTGTACCCGTCGTGTCCGAGCGCGAGCAGCTCCAGTCCGCAGTCCGCGCGCTCGGCGGCGACGGTCTGCCCCAGCGACGCGCCCTCGGCGTCGAGGCGGACGGCGAACAGCGCGGCGAACTCGCGGGCCGCGTCGCTGCGCAGCCACAGCGTCTTACCGTCCGGGGAGAACCGGCCGATCCACGGGTCGCCGTCGGCGACGTGCAGGGCGAACGCGGTCCGTAGGTCACTGGTCCGTACGACGAGGGCCTCGCGACGGCCGCGCGGCCCCCGGCGCAGGAGCGCCAGCCGCCCGTCCCTGCTGATGTCGCACACGCGCAGGGTCGCCGCGCCGCGTTCCACCGCCACCAGCGTGGGCGCCGCCACGCCCAGGGGGTCGACCAGATAGGCGGCCAGCCCCCCGCCCGACGTCCTCTCCCGGGCCGTCTCGCCGTCCTGCTCCCGCTCGCCGGGCGTCCCCGCGCCCTGGGCCTCGGGGCGCTCCGTGTCCCGGCCGGCCCCGGGGCCGGCGTCGCCGTGGTGCGGGCCGCCCAGCAGCACGGCCCGGCCGTCGCGGGTGGCCCAGCCCGCCGGCCGGGGGGCGGTGTAGGTGTCCGGGTCGGCGAGGCCGGGCCCCATGGGAGCGGCCCACTCCTCCCCGTCGGCCCCGCCCGGGGTGATGACCGGCTCGGCGACGGTGACCGCGACGGCCGTGCCGTCGTGCTGCCAGCAGCCCAGGTACGCGGAGCTGCCCGGTTCGGCACCGGCGAGGATGCGCCGCCCGGTCCCGTCGGGCCGAACGCACAGCACCCTGGTGTGCTCGCCCCCTCCCGGGGCGGTGGTGTAGGCGATCCAGCGGCCGTCGGGCGACCAGGCCACCTCCTTGACCGGGTGGGGATCGGAGTCCAGCAGATGGACCTCGTCGCCGCCGACCGGCCCGGTCCACAGCTGGGGGACCCCGCTCCGGTCGCAGATGAACGCGACGTACCTGCCGCTCGGGTCCACCGACGGGTACCAGCAGCCGTGCGACCGCAAAGGCTGGGGCGTGTCCAGCGGGGCGGCGGTGTCGGGCAGCGGGACCGGCACCGGAGCCGTGGCGGCCGACGGTGTCGGCACGGCCGTGCGGGCGTGGCCGTTCTCCGGCCCTCCCACCGCCGTTGCGGCGGGACCGTGCTCCTCCGGGCGCCACGGCATCCCGTCGACGAGGTCCTCGCCGACGGGGGAGGGGCGGGGGGAGCCCGTGAAGGGGTGCGCCCCGGTCACCTGATTCCGTGCGTTTGCAGCCATATCTCCAGCAAAGCTACCTGCCACAGCTCGTTCGCCCCACGCCTGGCGCGGTGTTCGTCCGGGGCTGCCAGCAGCCTGGCCACATAGGCGTCCCGGAAGATGCCGCGTGACCTGGCCTCGGGCGCGGACAGGGCCTCACGGACCCGCCCCAGCACGGGGCCCGCCATGTGCTTGACGGCGGGGACCGGGAAGTACCCCTTGGGCCGGTCGACGACCTCGGCGGGCAGGACCCTGCGGCCGGCGGCCTTGAGGACCCCCTTGCCGCCGTCGGCGAGCTTCAGCTTCGGTGGGCAGACGGCGGCCAGCTCGACGAGCTCGTGGTCGAGGAACGGGACGCGGGCCTCCAGGCCCCAGTCCATGGTCATGTTGTCGACGCGCTTGACCGGGTCGTCGACGAGCATCACCTCGGCGTCGAGCCGCAGCGCCGCGTCGAGCGCGGTCTCGGCGCCCGGGCGCGCCATGTGCTCCTGGACGAAGCGGTCGGACACGTCGTGGTCGGGCAGCGCGTGCGGCTGCAGCATGCCGGTGAGGTCGGCGTGCGACCGGTCGAAGTACGTCTCGGCGTACGCCTCGGCCGCACGCTCCCTCGGAGCGGCGGCGATGTCCGGGTACCAGTGGTAGCCGGCGAAGACCTCGTCGGCGCCCTGGCCGCTCTGCACGACCTTGACCTCCTTCGCGACCTGTTCCGCGAGCAGGTGGAAGGCCACCACGTCATGGCTGACCATCGGCTCGCTCATCGCCTCGATCGCGGCGTCCAGGGCCGTCGACACCCGGTCCGAGGGCACCATCAGCTGGTGGTGGTCGGTACCGAAACGCCGGGCGACCAGGTCCGAGTAGGGGAACTCGTCGCCCTCCTCGCCGCCCTCGGACTCGAAGCCCACGCTGAACGTCGCGAGATCGCGCTGTCCCTCGTCGGCCAGCAGCGCCACGATCAGGCTGGAGTCGAGGCCGCCCGACAGGAGGACGCCCACGGGCACGTCGGCGACCATGCGCCGGCGGACGGCGGTGCGCAGCGCGTCGAGCACCGCGTCCCGCCAGTCGTCCGCGTCCATCCCCGCGTCCTCGGGCCTGCGGGTGTACGACGGCTGCCAGTAGCGGATGTCGCGGTGGCTTCCGTCCGGCTCCACCACCCGCACGGTCGCCGCGGGGAGCTTGCGCACGCCCGCGAGCACGGTGTGCGGCGCGGCGACCGTGGCGTGCCAGCTCAGGTACTGGTGCAGCGCGACCGGGTCGAGCGAGGTGTCGACGCCGCCGCCCGCCAGGAGCGCGGGCAGCGAGGAGGCGAACCGCAGCCGCCCCGGCGCCCGGGCCAGGTACAGCGGCTTGATGCCCAGCCGGTCACGGGCCAGCACCAGGCGCCCGGTGTCCTGTTCGGCGATGACGAAGGCGAACATGCCGTAGAAGTGGTCGACGCAGGAGGTGCCCCACTGCTGGTAGGCCTTGAGCACCACCTCGGTGTCGGAGCCGGAGAAGAAGCGGTGGCCGAGGCCGCGCAGTTCCTCACGCAACTCCTTGTAGTTGTAGACGCAGCCGTTGAAGACACCGGCGATCCGGCCCGCAGGGTCCGTCATCGGCTGGGCCCCGCACTCGGACAGGTCGATGATCTTCAGCCTGCGGTGCCCCAGGGCGACGGCGTTCTGCGACCACAGGCCCCTGCCGTCCGGGCCCCGGGGTGCGAGTCGGTCGGTCATGCGCTCGACGGCGGCCAGGTCGGGCCGCCCGCCGTCGAAGCGGATCTCTCCGCTGAGACCGCACATCAGACCGCACCTCCTCGCAGGGGGTCTGCGTCGGCCGGGCCCGGAGGCGAAGCCTCCATCGAGCACGAGCCGGTGCGTTTCGGGTGCGTCTCCGTCTTGCTGCTGGGCATGCGAGCCACTCCTTGATCACGGTGGCACCGGTTCCACGGGGCGGTCGACGGGTTCTCCGTCCGGGTCTCCGCGCCGTGACCTGTCGCGCGGCGGTGGCCGGTGCCTCTCTCTCCGCACCGCCGCGCGGGTGGGTCAGCCGCCGATGGACTCCACCGAGTACGCCGCCGAGGTCCCCGCCGGGCCGGCCCCGCCGGCCGCGGCGACAGGCCTGCGGACGGCTCCGGGGCCGGTGCCCTGCCCGTAGTCGCCCCGGGTCTCGGCGACCGCCGCCCTGACGCAGGCGAGCAGACCCTCCTGCTCGGCGACCCGGCGCAGCCGGTGGGCCGCGCTGCCCCGGGCCAGGGCCTCCTCGGTGAGCGTGCGGACGGTGTCCCAGTCGCCGAGGGCCTCCAGGACCGGGCGCAGCCTGCGGACCATGGTGTGCACGACCTCGGGGGCGGGCGCGGCGACGCGGGTGACCGGGTCGACGAGGGTGCCCTCCAGACCTGCCTGTGCCGCTCGCCAGACCGCGCCCCTCAGCCACTCGTGCCTGCCGTCGCAGCCCGCGCCGGGCTGCTCCAGGCCGGCCCTGGCGTCCTCCACCAGGGCGCGGAACAGACCGGTCACGAGCACGACCGTCTCTGCGCGCGGGCAGGCGTCGCAGATGCGCAGCTCCAGGGTCCGCTGGTGTTCGCTCGGCCGCAGGTCGTAATAGACCATGCCCGGGTCCTTGATCACGCCGGAGCGGATCAGGTCCTCGACGGCGGTGTCGTAGTCGCCGGCCCCGGCGAAGCAGCCGACCGGTCCCGCGGTGGGCCAGCGCTGCCACAGCATCGTGCGCCAGCTCGCGTAGCCCGTGTCCGAGCCGAGCCAGAACGGCGAGCTGGCGGACAGGGCCAGCAGCGGGGGCAGCCACGGCGAGACACGGCACATGATCCGCACGGCCGTGTCCCGGTCGGGCACGTCGACATGGACCTGCGCGCTGCACACGAGCTGTTCGTCGGCGACCTTCCGGTACTCGTCGACCAGAGCCCGGTAGCGGAAGTCCGGGGTGGCGTCACCGGGCGTCACCCGTGCGAACGGTACGGTCCCGGCCGCGACGACGGCCAGTCCGAGCCCGGTGGCCGCGTCGTCCAGCCGCCGCCGGGCCCCGCGCAGATCCGTGTGCAGGGAGTCGAGCGCGGAGTGGACGGGGCTGTTCCACTCCACCGCCGACCGTTGGAGCTCGGCCTTGAACTCGGGTCCGGGCAGTCGACCGAGGACCGCGCCGGCCCCGGGGACCAGCCGCCCGTTCTCCGCGTCCAGAACATGAAACTCTTCCTCTACGCCTACACGAACGGTCACGGCTTCTCCCTCATCCGTACCCGAGATCGCCCGCCGGGCCGAGGCCCTTCCGACGACCGCTGCGTGGTGCGAGTTCCCGACAAACGCACAAATAGTCCCATCTCTGCACTTCCGCCGCCACGCGTCAGGTGTCGGTGGTGCTCCGTCGGTCACGGCGACGGATGTGGCGGGCGGTGTCGAGAGCGGCGTTCGCCGACCGACGTGAGAGTGAAAGCAGTACGACCCGGGACTTCAGGAGTACCCCACCGTGACCGTGACCGTGACTGCGGATTTGGCCATCTCCCTCGACGGCTTCATGGGACGGACGATGTACGACCTGGGTGAGGAGCTCTGGGGCCACGACCCGCCGTTCCGCACCCCCGACTTCGTGCCGACCCCCGCCCGAGGCCCACCCTGGTCAAGGAGGGCGGCGCCACCTGCAACTGCACGTCGTGCCCGAGGCGTGTGACGGGGATCACCCGGGAGGGAAAACCCGTGGCGCGGGCCCCGCGTCTAGGGGGTGTGAGATCAGTCAGGAAGGCAGCGGGAGAGCCGGACGAGGAACGCCTCGTCCGGCTCGTGGCCAAGGGCGACCGCGCGGCGTTCGACGAGCTGTACCGGCGCACCGCGCCCTGGCTCGCGGTGCGGCTGCGGCGCCGCTGCGCCGACGAGCAGATCGTCGCCGAGGTCATGCAGGAGACGTACCTGGCGGTGTGGCGCGCGGCGGGCGCCTTCGCCGGGGCCGCCGTCGGGGGGACCGCCGTCGGCTGGCTGTGGACGATCGCCGCCCGCCGTCTCGTCGACGCGTTCCGGCGCAGGGCCCACCACGCGGAACCCCCGCCCGCGGCCGCCGCACACCCCGTGGCGCCCGCCGCCGAGGAGGAGGCGCTCGCGGCGACCGTCGGCGGCGATGTCGGGGACGCGCTGCGCCGCCTCGCGCCCGAACTCAGAGCGGTACTGCAGGCCATGGTGCTCGACGGACTGACCGTCCGGGAGACCTCGGTCCTGCTCGGCGTGCCCGAGGGCACGGTCAAGACCCGTGCCCGCCGGGCCCGGACCGAGATGCGGAGGGCCCTGGCATGAGCGTGGAACACGCGTCGACGCGACTCATCGACGGATACGCGCGCGGCGACACGGACCTCGCCGCCGACGAGGTGTGGGCCCTGGAAGCACATCTGGAGGCCTGCCGCACCTGCCGGGACCGGCTGTCGGCCGCCGTCACGGTGGCCGCGCCCGACGTGACCGCCCTGGTCGGCACGGTCTGGGCCGACCTCGAACCCCGGCTGGCCGGCACCCCCACGATGCCCCGCCGACGACGGCTGGGTGCTCGGCTGTCGACCTGGCTGACGCCCACGACGGTGCCGTGGCTGGCCATGGCCATGAGCGTGACCGTGCTCGCGCTGCTGTTCGACCTCGCCGACCCCGGCACGGGACCCGGCTCCGGCTCCGGCACCGGCGAGGTGTCGCTGGTGCTGCTGCTCTCGCCCGTCCTGCCCGTCCTCGGCGTCGCGGCCGCGTGGGCACGCGGCCTGGACCCGGCGTACGAGCTGACGGCCTCCGTGCCCAGGGCCGGGCTCCCGCTCGTGCTGCGGCGCACCGTGGCCGTGCTCGTCCTGGTCGTGCCCGCGCTGTTCGTGGGCGGATGGGCGACGGGGCTGACGGCCGCCCAGTGGCTGTTGCCCTGTCTGGCGTTCACCTCGACGACCCTGGCGCTCGGCGGGGTCGTCGGCGTGACCCGCGCCGCCCTCGCGCTGGTCGCGCTGTGGGCAGCCGTGGTCGTGGCGCCCACCCTGGCCACCGGCCGCACACCCTTCGCCCTTCAGACGGACGGCCTGCCCGTGTGGGGGCTGATCCTCATGCTCGGCATCGGTGTCGTGATCGCCCGCAGGGGCGCGTACTCCGTGCTGGGAGCCCATCGATGACCGACGGAAAGGAACCACACGTGATGTCCGCGCTGACCGCGGCCGACCTCGCGCCGACGCCCTACGCCTGGGAGATCCGGGCCACGGGCCTGAAGGTGAGGGCCGGTCGGAAACGGATGGCCGTCGACGGGCTCGACCTGTCGCTCGGCACCGGCGTGCACGGCCTGCTCGGACCCAACGGGGCCGGCAAGACCACCCTCATCCGGGCGCTGGCCACCGTGCTGCGCCCCGCCGAGGGCACCCTGGAACTGCTCGGCGAGCACACCGGAGGCCTCGGCGAACACCGGGCGCTGCGCCGCCGGATCGGCTATCTGCCGCAGGAGTTCGGCTACTACAAACGGTTCACCGTGCGCGAGTTCGTCGAGTACATGGCCTGGCTGAAGGAGGTGCCGAAAGCGGACATCCCCGGTGCGGTGCAGCGGGCGATCGAGCGGGTCGGCCTCGCCGACCGCGCCGACGAGCGGATGAAGGCCCTCTCGGGCGGCATGGTGCGACGTGTCGGCATCGCCCAGGCCATCGTCAACGACCCGGCGGTCCTGCTCCTCGACGAGCCCACGGTCGGCCTGGACCCCGCCCAACGGCTGCGCTTCCGCGAGCTGTTGCAGCAGCTGGGCACGGACACCTGTGTCGTCGTCTCGACCCACCTGGTGGAGGACGTCGCCGCCGCCTGCACCGACGTGGTCCTCTTCGCCGAGGGCCGGCTGGTCTTCCAGGGCACCCCGGACGAGCTGGCCGCCGCGGGCGGACCCGACCACGTGGGCGACAGCCCGCTGGAGCGCGGCTACTCGGCCCTGCTGCTCGACCCCCGGCAGGAAAGGGGCACCTGGTGAACGGCCGTGTCCTGCGCATCGAACTGAGGCGCTCCGTCGCCCCCTGGGCCGGCGTGGTGTCCTTCTGCGTCGCCCTGACGTTCCTGTACCTGGTGAGCGGGCCGTGGTGGAAGGGCGCCGCGCTGTGGACGAGCCAGTGGACGTCCATGGCCCTGTGGACCCGGTTCCTGCTGGCCCTGCTGTGGCCGCTCGCCCTGGCGCTCGGCGCCCTCCAGGGGCTGCGCGACCACCGCTCCCGCATGGCCGAGCTGCTGACGAGCACTCCGCGACCAGCACTCCACCGCGCGGCCACCACCGCGGGCGCCATGGCGGTCACGTTGACCTCGGCCTTCGCGCTCGTCGTGCTCCTGGGCGCGGCCCAGGTGGCCGGCGCCGCCGAGTACACGCACCTCGGCTGGCTGCCGATCTCACTGGTCGCCCTGCTCGCGCTCGTCGCGGGGGCCATGCTCGGCATGGGGATCGGACGGAACCTCCCCTCCCCGCTGACCCCGCCCGCGCTGGCCGTGGCCGCGTTCGTGTTCGTCAACCTGCTGCGGATGTCGACGGAGTCGGCGGTGCCCAGGGCCATCTCGGGGTCGAACCGGGCCACGATGCTGTCTCCGGCGGTGGACGAGGTGCGCGACGTGTTCCTGACCCTCTCCACCTCCGTCCACCTGGGCCAGACGGTCTGGCTGCTCGGCATGGCCGTGACCGGCTTCGCCCTGCTCGCCGCCGCGACACCACGCGCCCGGCTGCTCGCCCTCGCACCCGTCCTGGCGGGCGCGGTGATCGCCCTGCTCGTCCTGCCGGCCGACCCGCGCCGGGTCTACGTCGTCGACGAGGCCGCCGCGGCCCAGGTGTGCGACGGACCGGTGTGCGTGGCCGCCGTCCACCAGGAGCGTCTGGCGGACCTCGCGGGCCCCGGGAAGAAGGCGCTGCGCCTCATGAAGGGCGCCCTCGGCGGCGAGGCGCCGACGTCCGTCCGGGAGAGCACCGCCCGCCGGGGGATCCTCGAGCCGCCGGAGCGGTCCCGCACGGCCGTGCTCGTGGACTTCGGCGACGGCGTGTTCGGCGACGAGCAGGGCGAGCAGCTGACGCGGGCCCTCCTCGGACAGGGCATCGCGCCGCACTGCTTCGCCCGCAGCGCGGGCGAGAGCGGCACGGTCGGCGAACTCGCCGCGCAGGGCGTCGTCGCGGGCTGGGTCCTCGGTGACCTGCGGCCGTTCGCCGGCACCGTGCACACACCGGACGCCCAACTCGCGACGGCCCGCCCGGTGTTCACCGAACTCAAAGCCCTGCCGTGGTCCGAGCAGGTCGCCCGCGTCAAGGACGCGCACACCGCCGCGGTCTCCTGCTCGGGCGACCCGCTCGACATCCTGGACGGCGGTACGGCCCGATGAGATGGCTGACCCTGTACGCCCGCTCCCGGCAGGTGCCCGCGTCGCTCGCCGCCGTGGTGATCAGCGCGGCCGCGGTGGGGGCGCTGGTCGTGCGGGACGGCGGGGGGCCGGCCGATCCGAGGATGCCCGTGTTCGTCCTCGTCGCCGGAGTGACGGCCGCCTCGATCGGGCTCGGCGGCCAGGACCTCGCGCTGGACCGCACGGCCGCGATCGGCTGGCGGCCGCGCAGGGCGGCCCACGTGCTGCTCATCGGCACGGTCGTCGCCGCCGTGCTCCTCGCGGTAGGGACGACGGTACGGACGGCGGACACGGAGCTGGCCGCCACCGCGTTCGTCGTCCGTGACAGCGCGGGCCTGACGGGGCTCGTCGCGCTCGGGGCGGTGGTGTGCGGGGCCGCGTACGCGTGGACCCCGGCGGTCGTCTGGCTGTCGCTCTCGGCCTTCGCCCCGCCCCCGACGAGCGTGCCGGCGGAGGTCGCGACCTGGATGCTGCTGCCGCCGGGTACGCCCACGGCCACCTGGACGGCCCTGGCCCTCGCGGTCACCGGCACCACGGTGTACGCCCTCGCGGGCCCCAGACGGTAGCCGCCGGGGGCGGCGGCGCGAGCACGGAGGCGGGGCTCATATCCAGGTGTCCAGCCACATCCGGGCCTGCCAGTCGGGATACGGGATCGTGAGGCCCGTGTAGATCGGGAAGAAGTAGATGAAGTTCCAGAAGACGAGCAGGACGAGGGTCCCGACCGCCACCGCCCCCCGGTTGCGGCGGTCGGCGCCCGCGCCCGGCGGACCCAGCAGCGCGCCCAGCGTCATGGCCACGGCCAGACACACGTACGGCACGAACACGACGGCGTAGAAGGCGAAGGTCGTACGGTCCTGGTAGAGGAACCAGGGCAGGTAGCCGGCGGCCACCGCGCACAGCACGGCGCCCGCGCGCCAGTCCCGGCGCAGCGCCCACCGGAACAGCAGGTACCCGAGGGCGCAGCACGCCGTCCACCACAGCATCGGCGTCCCCAGGGCGAGGATCGCCTGGGAGCAGCCGGTCAGTGCGTGACAACCGGCCTCACCGGGCTCGGGCGACCGGTACGAGAACAGCACGGGGCGGCCGAGGACCAGCCAACTCCACGGGTTCGACTCGTACTTGTGGTAGGCGTCCAGGCCCACGTTGAACCGGTAGACGGCGGACTCGTAGTGCCACAGGCTGCGCAGCGGGGCCGGGATCCACGACCAGACGCCGCCGCGGCCGTCCGCCCAGTGCCGCCCGTAGCCGTCGTCGGTCAGGAACCAGCCGGTCCACGTCACCAGATACGTCACCACGGCGACCGGGGCGAGGGAGAGCACCGACCGGCCGAGGTCCTTGCGCAGCACCGCCCGGTACGGGCGCCGTGCCCCCGCGACGCGGCGGGCGCCGACGTCCCACAGCAGGGTCAGGACCATGAAGAACACCAGGAAGTACAGGCCGTTCCACTTGGTCGAGGCGGCGAGGCCCAGACAGACCCCGGCCGCGAGCCGCCACGGGCGCCACCCCGTTCCCGCGTGGTCGCCGGTGTCGCCGTCCGGACGGACCCGCCCGTCCGGCGCCACCGGCAGCGCCGCCGCGAGCCGGGCCCGGGCGTGGTCCCGGTCGAGCAACAGGCAGCCGAACGCGGCCAGGACGAAGAACATGACGATGAGGTCGAGCAGCGCGGTCCGGCTCATCACGAAGTGCAGACCGTCCACCGCCATCAGCGCACCGGCCAGACAGCCCAGGAACGTGGAGCGGAACAGCCGGCGGCCGACGCGGCACAGCATCAGGACCGACAGCGTGCCGAGGAGGGCCGGCATGAAGCGCCAGCCGAACGGTTCGAGACCGAACATCCACTCACCGACGGCGATCACCCACTTGCCCGTCGGCGGGTGCGCGACGAAGGACCCGGTGTCGGAGAGCGGAATCACCTGAGGGTCGGCCAGCACCTGCGGGTCGGCGACCTTGCGGTCCGGCCAGGTGCCCTCGTAGCCGAGCCGCAGCAGCGACCACGCGTCCTTGGCGTAGTACGTCTCGTCGAAGGCGAGTTCGTGCGGCTGCCCCAGGCGCCAGAAGCGGATCGTTCCGGCCAGCAGGGCGACGAGCAGCGGCCCCAGCCACCCCGTCGCCCTCGCGACGAGGCGGGCGGGCCCCGGCGCGAACCCGACGCGTTCCCAGAGCCGGGTCCCCGGCTCCGGGAAGGGCGGCACCAGTCGCTCGCGGAGGTCGACGAGGGGCCGCCCCACGTCCCCGAACGGGCGCGGACGGTCGATCCGGTCGAGGGACGCCGTCGTCGGACGGGGGCCGTGAAGCATCGCGGTGACAGAATCCTTCGGAAGTGTGTACGAGCATGGCCTTGCCGCTCACGCGGAGCGGTGCGCCCACTCCCGCACCCCCGCGCGTTCGCCTCCGGAGATCGTAATGGTCGGATGTTCGATGGTCCCGGCGCGGTGCGTCTCGTACGACGACGGCCGTCCACCCTTCAACTGCCCATCCGCGTCCGCGAATCCCGGATGCGGAGCGGCGGCGTCCCGTGGTGGGATGCGGCACGTGAGCGAAACGTTGCGGGCCCGCGTCGAGCGGTACTACACCACCGTCCCGTCGCTGTTCGCGGACGTCGAGGAGTACGGGCCGCTGCGGCTGTTCGTCCGCAGGGAGCCGGGCGCCCCGTACTACGGCGGGCCCGGTCATGCCCAGCCCGTCAAGGGCAGGGCCGCGGCGATCGGTGCCGCCGACATCGCACGGGTCCGGGCCCGGCAGCGTGAACTCGGTGTCCCGGAGGCCTTCGAGTGGCTGGCCGAATCGGCGCCGGCGCTGCGGGCCGGCATCGAGAACTCCGGACTTCCGGTGCTGGAACGCCCGTTGATGGCACTGGACCCGGACCACCGCGTCGACCCGCACCCGGCGCCTGACGGTGTGACCGTCCGGGCGCTGACCGCCGACGACCCGTGTCTTCCCGCGGCCCTCGCCCTGCCACGGCTGGCCTTCGCCGACGAGGGCACCGCGGTGGGCGCGGCGGACCGTGCGGAGTTGGCGGCGGTGGCCGGGGAACTGAGCGCGGACGGCACCGTGGAGACGGTCCGCCCTGCTCTCCGCGCCGGGCACAAGGCGCTCGTCGCCGCCCTCGCCCCGGACGGTACGCCGCTGGCCGTCGGCCACTTCCACCCGATGGACGGCACCACCGAGATCGGTGGCATCGGCACACTTCCCTCCGCCCGCCGACAGGGCCTGGCCGCCGCCGTCACGGCCGCCCTCGTCGCACACGCCCGCGACCACGGGGTGCGCACCGTCTTCCTCGCCCACGCGCAGGACAGCGTCGCCCGCATGTACTCCCGTCTGGGCTTCCGTCCCGCCGGCTGCACCCTGCTGATCGCCGACCAGCCCGCCCGGTCGTGACCGTCGAGCGCCGATCCCGATCACGCCGGAACGGGTCCTCCGTCCTCGCCCGCTGGTGTCGATCGCCCTCCAGGGGTACCCGTGGGGCTCCGTCCACGGCGGGCGATTCCTGGAGGTAGCGATGGACCATTCACGGGTGCCCGTGCTGGAGGCGTTGCGGGAGTTCCGACGGTGCGGGGACGTCGTCTACGGCCCGCCGGGGCACAGGCAGGGGCGTGGCGTGGACCCACGCGTCACGGAGGTGCTCGGAGCCGATGTGTTCCGCTCGGACGTCCTCTCGCTCAACGGGCTCGACGACCGCCGGCAGTCGCAGGGAGTCCTGGAGCAGGCCCAGGAGTTGATGGCCGACGCGGTCGGCGCGGAGCAGGCCTTCTTCTCCACCTGCGGAAGCTCCCTGTCGGTGAAGACCGCCATGCTGGCGGTGGCCGGCCCCGGCGAGAAGCTGCTGCTGTCGCGCAACGCGCACAAGTCCGTGATCGCCGCCGTGGTCGTCAACGGGGTCGAGCCCGTCTGGGTGCACCCCGAGTTCGACACCGAGCGCCACATCGCCCACCCCCCGGAGCCCGACGACGTACGACGCCAACTGCGGCAACACCCGGACGCCAAGGGCATGCTGCTGATCACGCCCGTCGACTGGGGCACCTGCCCCGACGTCCGGGGCGTGGCCCGGGTGTGCCACGAGTTCGACATCCCCCTCATCCTGGACGAGGCCTGGGGCGCCCACCTCCCCTTCCACCCCGACCTGCCCGCCTGGGGCATGGACGCCGAGGCCGACCTGGTGGTCACCAGCGTCCACAAGATGGGCGGCGCCATCGAACAGAGCTCCGTCTTCCACCTGCAGTACGACCGGGTCTCCCTGGAGGCCCTCAAGCAGCGGGAGGACCTCCTCGGCACCACCAGCGCCTCCACCCTGGTGTACGCCTCCCTCGACGGCTGGCGTCGCCAGATGGTGGAACAGGGACACGACCTCCTGGACGCCGCGCTGCGCCGCGCCGCGCGGATCCGTACGACGATCGGTGAGCTGCCCGGTCTGCGACCCATGGGCCGGGAGGTCGTCGAGGAGGGGCTCGCCGCCGACTTCGACCCGCTGAAGATCGTGGTCGACGTACGGGAGCTGGGCATCAGCGGTATGCAGGCCGCCGAGTGGCTGCGCACCGAACGGCACGTGGACGTCGGTGGCTCCGACACCTGCCGGATCAGCGCCTCGATCACCCACGCCGACGACGACGAGACCGAGAAGATCCTGCTGGACGCCCTGCGCGCGCTCGTCGACGGCGCCGACTCCCTCGAACGGCTGCCCGCGGTGCACCTCCCCGGGCCCTCGGACCTGGAACTGGAACAGGCCATGCTGCCGCGCGACGCGTTCTTCTCCGAGGCGGAGCACGTGCCCGTCGAGCGGGCGGCGGGCCGCATCGCCGCGGAGATGATCAGCCCCTACCCGCCGGGTGTGCCCGCCGTCGCCCTGGGCGAGGTGATCACCGACGCCGTCCTCGACTATCTGCGCAGCAGCGTCGAACACGGCGTCCTCATCCCGGACGCGGCCGACGCGTCGGTCCGCACCCTGCGTGTGGTGGCGAGGCGCTGAGCAGGGCGGACACCCTCGGGGGACAGCCCGGAAGGGCCGCGTGGCTGGGCCGTTCGCGGGTACTCGGGGTCGCGCCGGGGCGCCTGAGGAGGCCCGCGGGTACGGATGGGGCGGAAGCGTCGCATCGAGGAGAGGAGCGGACGACATGGGACACGGTGGAGACGTCATCGACGAACTGACCACGGACCACGGGGAAGTGGAGGAGATGTTCGGCCGGATCGAGGCACTGCCCTCCGGTGACCCCCAGCGCAAGCAGCACATGGACCAGGTCACCATCGAGCTGGTGCGTCACTCGGTCGCCGAGGAGGCCTACCTCTACCCGGCGGTCCGCGAGCACCTCCCGGACGGCGACGCGATCGCCGACCGCGAGCTGGAGGACCACGCCGAGGCCGAGCGCACCATGAAGGCGCTGGAGCGGTGCGAGGCCGACGACCCGGACTTCGACCTGTTGGCCACCCAGCTGATGACCGAGATCAGGTCGCACATCCAGGACGAGGAGAACAACCTCTTCCCCAGGCTGCGTGCGGCCTGTTCGGCGGACGCCCTGAACAGCCTCGGCGACAAGGTCCGCACGGCCAAGAAGACGGCACCGACCCGGCCCCACCCGGCGGCGCCGGACACCCCGCCGGCCAACAAGTTGCTCGCCCCCGGCATGGGCCTCGTCGACCGCATGCGCGACGCGCTGACCGGCCGGGGCAAGGACGACTGACGCGGCGGACCGCGGCGGTCGGGCTGCGGCGGTCGGGGCGGAGAGCGCCGACGGGCCTGACGACGGGCGGACGACGATGGGCCGACCTCCGTCGTCAGTCGTCACCCCTGACGATGTGCGATTCCGTCCCGGCCCCCGCAGCACGGGTGCCGTCCCGGTCCCTCAGGGCGGGCAGGCACAGGCGCACACCCTTCCCGCGCCGGCGCCGGGCCTCGGCCCAGCCGCTCTCCCGGACGACGAGCTTTTCGACGGTGTGCGTGCTCACGACATCTCATCTTCTTTCCGAACCCGAGGGCCAACCGCTTCTTGGTGTGCGCCCACGGGTTCCCGGTGGGGGAGGGGTCAAACGGCGCTCAGGGCAGCGGGGTGCCGCCGGTGGCGTTGAGGATCTCCGCCGTGACGTGCCTCGCCCGGTCGGACGCGAGGGGTGAAGAGGACGTCCGCGCCCTCCCGGGCGTACGCCGGGGCCACCGCGCGGCCGATACCGGAGTCCCCGCCCGTCAGTACCGCCGTGCGGCGCCCGACGCCGCGCGGGGCGCCGACCTCGGTCGCGGCCGAAACCGGTGCGCAAGTGGTCCCCGGTTCCGGGGTGTGGGGAGCCGGGCAGGGGGGACTTGGTGGGAAGGCCGGGTTCGACGGCGATCCCCTGGGGGTCGGCCCGGCCAGGCTTCTCTGGTTCTGACAGTGTGCCGGAGGAGCCGTCCCCTCGACGTTCTCAGGGGCTCACCCGCCCTGATGTCACGGGCCGGCCCACCCGCCGTGGCGTCAGAGGCCGCCCTGCTCGCAGACCCGGCGGGCGACCTCGCGGAGCTTGATGTTGTGTTCCTGCGAGAAGCGGCGCAGCACGTCGAACGCCTGCTCCTCGGTGAGGTGGTGGCTGCCCATGAGGATGCCCATGGCCTCGCCGATCACATGGCGGGTGGCGACGGCCCGCTCCAGCTGGGCATGGGTGCGCGCGCTGGAGAAGGCGACCGCCGCGTGCGAGGCCAGCAGCCAGCCCGCCAACTCGCTGACCTCGCTGAACGCGCCGGACCTGCGCGAGTAGAGGTTCAGGGCCCCGAGGTCCTCGTCGTCGGTGAAGAGCAGGAAGCCCATCATGCTGCCCACACCGAGACGGCGGGCCCGGGGGGCGTAGACGGGCCAGCGCGGCTGCTCGGCGGAGAAGTCGGAGATGCGGAAGACCCGCTCACCCTCCGAATCACGGGCGGCGTCGAAGCACGGCCCCTCCCGCAGCCGCTCCTGCAGCCGGTCGCTGTCCACGACCACCTGGTCCGTGGCGGCGAGCGTCTCCACCGTCGTGCCGTGCAGCACCAGGATGCCTGCCGCGTCGCAGCCCTCCACCAGTTCGGTGGCCGAGGCCGTGATCCGCTCCAGTGTGGCGTCGACCGAAGGCTGTGCCAGCAGATCGCGCGCCATCGACGCCATCTGCTGTGCGAACCGATCCCAGTCCACACCTTCCTCCGTTTCACCCGGCCCGGACAATTCGTCGTACCCAGCCTCGCACGCGTCCCCGGGGAGAGACGGCTACGACAGCCGCCTTCCCGGGGCGCGGCACGGTACGCCACCGTCTTCACGGCGGGCGGGAGTCACCTGGTGTCGACGATGCCACCGGTGACGGCGATGACCTCGCCGACCGTGTAACACGCGCTCCAGGGGCGCCTCGCCGCCGATCCGGGCCAGTCCCTCGGGCGGCATGTGCTGGTCCGCCTCGTTGAGCGGGGTCCAGGTCGGGCCCGGGGCCACCACGTTGGCGCGGACTCCGCGTGTGGCCAGGTGCGGGGCGATCGACTTGGTGAGGGTGATCAGCGCGGCCTTGGACGCCGCGACGAGGTGGAAGTACGCGTAGATGTTGGTCTTGAACGTCCGGTCGAAGTCGTCGGCCGTCAGCTGCTCCAGCTCGAGCTTGCTGTTGAGGTAGGCGGCGTTGCTCACCAGGACGTTCAGCCCGCCGAGCCGGTCCACGGTCCGCTCGACGGCCTCCCGGCAGAACTCCGGGTCCTTGAGGTCGCCCGGCAGCAGCAGGCAGCGCCGGCCCTGCTCCTGAACCTCCTGGCGTACCTGTTCCGCGTCCACGTGCTCGTCCGGCAGATGGACCACGGCCACGTCGGCGCCCTGCCGGGCGTACAGCAGTGCCACCGCCCGTCCGATGCCGGAATCGCCGCCGGTGATGAGCGCGACCTTGTCCGTCAGTTTTCCGGCGGCGCGGTACCGGTCCGCCCGGTAGCGCGGCGCGGTGCGCATGTCGGCCTCCAGACCGGGCCGTCGCTGTTTGTCCGAGTCGTAGGGCGGGGACGGCTCGGCGGTGACCTGCGGTGCGGGCTGTTCGTGCCGGGACGGCAAGGTGGGTGCCTTTCGCCGGTGCCGTCCACGGCGGGGCGCCGTCGGCCGGGCAGCGCGCCGTGCTCGCACGCATCGCGTGCCCACGATGACGAGGACCAAGCCGCGACCGTGCCCGTCCGCCGAGACATCACGATCGGCAGGTGCGGCTCGCCCCTGGCGTGGCACTTGGTGGGGCATGGAGTGGACCGGCAGGGCGATGCGGGAGGCGCGGCGGCGCGGTGCGGCCGCCGTGCGGACGGTGCGGTTGGCCTGGGCCGGACCGGGCCGGGAACGGGATCTGGTGGCGCAGGCCGGCAAGGCGGCACTGGCCGCCTGGGTGGCCTGGGCGGTCGCGGGCTGGTGGCTCGCGGCCCCCATGGCGTTCGTGGCGCCCTGGGTGGCGGTCGTCCTGGTGGAGTCGACGGTGTTCCGGTCGCTCGCCCACGGGCTGCAGCAGCTCGGGGCCATCGCGGTGGGCACGGTGGTGGCCACCGGCGTGGCGCTGGTACTCGACCACACGATGGTCACGATGGCCCTGGTGCTGCCGACGGTGCTGTTGCTGGGCCAGTGGCAACGGCTGGGGAGCCAGGGCGTCTACGCGGCCACGGGCGCGCTCTTCGTGCTGACCGGCGGCCCGGTCACCGTCGCCGCGTCGGCCGCCCGGATCGCGGAGGCGGTCTTCGGCGCGGTGGTGGGCGTCGCGGTCAACGCGTTGGTCAGGCCCCCGGTGTATCTGCGCGACACCCGCGCCGCGTTGCGGGACGCCGCCCGGGAGGCCGAGGCCATCCTGGACGCGGTGGCCGAGGGGTTGGCCGTCGGCGAGTGGGAAGGGCACCAGGCGGGGGAGTGGCACGAGCGCGCACTGCGGCTGGGGCGTCTGGTCGATCAGGCCCGGCAGGCCATCGGCTGGAGCAAGGAGAGCATGCGGGTCAACCCGTGGGGACGCCGCCGGCACGCCGTCGCCCCGCCCGGCAAGGCGTACGCCGACGCGCTGGCCGTGCTCGACCACGTGGCCGTCCACACCTCGGGCGTGACCCGCACGGTGTGGGAGGCCGCCGACGGCGGAGGGAAGGCCGCCCGGCCGGCCGAGGCGATCGCCCGGCCCTACGCGGACTTCCTGCACCGCACCGCCCGCGCCGTCAGCCTCTACGGACGGACCCGGTTCGCCCCGGGCGGCCACGACGACGCCGGCGCGGAGGAGCTCCGCGAGGCCGTCGGGGAACTTCACCGCACCCTCGACGACTTCAGCGGGCGGCTGCCGGCCGCGGTCGCCGACGACCCCGACGCGCTGGTGACGTACGGGACGCTACTGGCCCAGGCCCATCGCCTGGCCGATCAGCTCGTCCAGCACTGAGCCGGCGTCGGTCACGGCGCGTTGCCCGGTACTTGTCCGGACCGGCCACCGGCGTCCGGCCACCGGCGTCCGCCACCGGTGTCCGGACACTGGTTCCGGACACCGGCTCGCGGCCGCTCGTCCCGGCTACTCGCCCGACGGTGCGTTCAGGGTGACGCCCGTGGCGACCGGGGTGCCGAAGTTCGGAGTGCCGTCGGCGTTCCAGGTGAACTTCTGCGCTCTGGTGGACCGGTTCATGTCGCAGCCGCCGGAGGCGGAGCTGTTGGCGTGGTACACCATCCAGTCCTCGGTCCCGTCGGGCGACTTGAAGAAGCCGTTGTGGCCGGGGCCGTACACGCCGGCGGCGTCGGACCGCTGGAAGACCGGGTTCGGGGACTTGACCCAGGAGGCGGAGTTCAGCGGGTCGCCGCCGTTGTAGGTCAGCATGCCCAGCTTGTAGTCGGGCGTGGAGCAGTGGCTGGCGGAGTAGATGATGAAGGTCCTGCCGCCCCGCTGGAGGACCTCTGCCCCCTCGTTGACCGCGCCGCCCACCGTCTCCCAGCTGTACGTCGGCGTGGACAGCACCCGGCGGGTGCCGCTCGCGGTCCAGGGGTTCGACAGGGGCCGGATGAACATGGGCTGCGAGCCGTTGTAGTAGGTGCCCAACAGGTACAGCTTCCCGTCGAGTCGCAGGATGCCCGGGTCCAGCTCCCACGTGTTGTCCTGGGTCGGGTCGAGCAGGTCGGCCTTGAAGCTGTAGGGGCCCATCGGGTCCAGGCCCGCGCTCTCCAGGACATGGATCCGCTGGGTGCCCAGGTCGAACGGCTCCCGGCCGGCGGTGTAGTAGAAGTACCAGCGCTTGCCGTTGGGCCCGTCGAGCAGATGGAACTCCGGTGCCCACATCGTGCCGGCCCCGTTGGGCCGGGTCAGGTTGAAGATCACCTGCTCCGTCGCGCCGGCGAGCCCGGCCAGCGTGCTCGACTTGCGCATGGTGACCGTCGAGTTCCAGGTCGTGGTGGCGAGGTAGTAGAAGCCGTCGTGGTACGTCAGCCAGGGGTCGGGACCGCGCTGCACCAGCGGGTTGGTGAACGTCTTCGGGGCGGTGCCGCCGCCGGTGAAGCCGGGCAGCCGCCACACCCTGCCGCTCGCCGTGGCGCACGGCAGCTGCACCAGGTTGGTGTTCGAGGCGGAGGAGCCGCCGCTCGGGGTGACGCACTTGCCGGAGCCGACGGAGACCAGGTTGAAGGTCCTGTCCGTGCCGGAGACCGCCACCGGGGTGAGCCGCCACTGCTGGTTGGTCGCGCTGTGACAGGGCCACTGGATGATCGCGGCGTTGTCCGCCGTGGAGGCGCCGGACACGTCGACGCACCGGCCGGACTGGGTGGTGATCGTGTACACGTCGGCCGTGCCCGCGACCGGTGTGAAGGAGAGGCTCTGGTTCGCCCCGCCGGCGCAGGCGAAGGCCCGCAGCTGTGTCCCGTTGGCGGTTGAACTGCCGGGCAGGTCCAGGCAGTTGCCGCCGTTCTGGTTCACTCCCGTCGAGGTGAAGGAGACGGCGGCGGCCGCGGGCTGGGGCGCCACGAGGAAGGCGACGGCCATGGCGATGGAGGCGATGAGCGCGGACAGGGATCTGGAACGGGTCACGGTCCGTACACCTTTGCTTCGAGGAGACCGACGGAGTTGGTGCCGCTGCCGGTGAGCAGCACCCGGAGCCGGGTGGTGCTCGTGGCGTCGAAGGAGACGGAGTTGTACTGGTTCTTGGCCAGTGGATAGGTCCCGGCGCCCGGTACGTCGACGTACGCGCTGCCGTTCCAGTACTGGAGCTTCCACGAGGCAGGCATGTCGATGCCCTGGTCGTCGTCGAAGAAGTACACCTCGGCCTTGTTCAGGGTCTTCGCCGACGGCCAGGTCAGCTCGGCCCACTGCTGGCCGGTCTCCGGCCAGGTCCCCCAGCGCGGGTTCACGGTGTCGTTGGACGACGGCGGATCGATCCCGTCGTTGACGGCGGTGACACTCTCCCAGGAGGAGGTGTACGACGCCGACGCCGTGGCCGACGTCGCCAGGTTGCCCGGTGGTTGGACCCCACCCCGGTTGAACACCTTGACCTCGGTGAGGCCCGTCTTCGCGCCGGAGGCGTTGGTGGCGAGGACCCGGACCCGCTGGGCGCTGACCGACGGGAACTGCACCCGGTTGTAGTTGGCCCGTGGTGCCGTCGGGCTCTTCGTCTGGTCCGGGACACCGACCCAGGTACTGCCGTTGTGGTACTGGATCGTGTACGAGGAAGGCGCCCGGTACGTCGTGCTCGCCGGGCGGCTGTCCTTGAAGTGCAACCGGACCTCGTTGAAGGTGCGCGTCGTCCCGAAGTTCAGCTCGTACCAGTCCTGGCTGTTCGCCGAGCCGCCCGCACCCCAGAAGGGCTCGTTGGTCGGGAGGCCGTCGACCGCGCCGGCGACATTGCTGCCGGAGCCGGTGTGGGAGGCGGACACGGTGGCGCCGGCGGCGAGGTTGGTGAGGTCGGCGGTCAGGTCGACGCCCGCCTTGGCGAGCATGTCGACCATCTGCGGGCTGTCCTGCACGACCTGGTTCGGCGCCTTCAGCCCGGCCTTGGCGACATGGTGGGTGACCGTGCCGCTGGTGGTGACGTCACCCGTGGCCGGGTCCCAGGTCAGGGGCACCAGCGAGTTGACGGTGGCGACGCGGTCGCCGTTGACGTAGACGGAGTAGCCCTGCGGGATGCCGGGGTAGCGCACCACGCCGTCGGCCGGGTCGTCCCAGACCACGGACAGGTCGGCGCCCCGGTAGCGGAGGTTGTTGACGGTGAAGTGACTCCAGCCGATGTCGATCGGGGACAGCTCCACCTTGGCGTCGTTGCGTGGCCGCAGCCCGGCGACGTCCTCGATGACGGTCCAGTTGCTGCTGCCGAGGATGTTGTGGTGGATCCAGGAGCGGTAGTTGACCGAGCTGCCGTTCCAGTCCGCCCAGAACTCGTTGGCGTCGGGCCACTGGGTGTTGCCGCCGACGTACTGCGCCCAGGTGTTCCAGTAGAGGAGCTTCTTGTAGTCGGTCGCGTTCATCCAGGAGTTGGGGTAGTTGCGCAGCACCGAGGAGTACAGCCGGAACTGCACGGTGGAGTTGATGGTGGAGAAGTTGTTGGAGCCCGGCTCCCCGGCGTCGGCCGCCGCCTTCTTGTCGACCTGGTTGGCCGTGTAGAAGGGGAAGATCGGGTACTGGGCGGGATCGTCGTACAGCCGCAGCGCCTGCCGGTACGTGGCGGTGTTCGGGACGGCACCGACGGAGAACGGGTAGTAGTTGTTGATCTCCTTCCAGGGCACCCACTCGTTCGTCGACTTGAGCCGGTGCTCGAACAGCTGCCGGTTCGGGTTCCAGAGCACGTTCACGATCGCGTCCTTGATCTGGTTCGCGAGCGTGCGCAACTCGGTGGCCTTGGCCGTGTTCCCGATCGACTCGTACGCCTGGGCGGCGGCGAGCGCGCCGCTGTACTGGTACGCGGACTCGGCGCGGTCCATGTTGCCGGGCTTCCAGTGGAAGGAGACGGCGTCGGCGTCGTTGCCGGTCAGGGCGCCCCAGTCGTATTCGATGAGCTTGTTGTTGTCATGGTCGTAGTGCGCGAGCTGTCCCTTGACGTCACCCTCGGCGTAGCGGGCCAGGTTGGCGGCGATGCCCGGCTGGCCGCCGTGGATCTGGTAGCTCTTCCAGGCTGCCTCGGCGATGTACTGGGTGTAGCTGTTGGACCAGTTCTCCGGGTCGCCCGGGTTGTCGAGGAAACGGCCGCCCTTCGACGTCTGGCCGACGCTCAGCCAGTCCCCGTACGCGTAGGCGGGGTTGCGCAGGTACTTGAGGTCGTCGATGTGCATCGGCTGGGTGAGCGCGATGGCGTTGTTGTAGCCGAGGACGCCCTCGGTGGACGTCGGGAACTGGAAGGTCTGCCCGGGGATGTCGGCGTCGAGGCTGTTGAAGCGCATCAGCCACCAGCGGTAGTAGATGTTCTTCTTGATCGCGGGCTCGGGCACGTCGATGTAGGGCACGTTCTGCGCCCACCACAGGTTGTAGGCCTTCACGTGGGTGGCGAACGCGGTCGCGGGTGAGTACCCGGCGTAGGCGTTGTACTCGGTCAGTGACTGCGGTATCTCGTCGGTGACGAAGCCCATGACCACCTTGGCCGTCACCGTGGCCCCGGCGGCGACGGTCACCGACCGGTTCAGGCCGGCGTTGGCGGCGCTGAAGCCGTCGCCGGTGAGTCGAGGACGGAGCGTGGTCAGGTTGTTGTAGGCGTTGACCTGGCCGGTCAGCTCGCTGCCGCTGCCCGAGGTCGCGTACGGCGAGGTCGCCCGCAGTTGGAGCGTGGTGGACGCCGAACCGTTGTTCCTGATGGCCAGGTTCGTCACGGCGACGTTGTTGTCGGTGATGAACTTCGTCTGGTCGACCGTGATAGAGCCGCTGGTGTGGACGCTCTTCCAGTGGCTGGGGGTCTGCCGCCGCTGGGCGACCTGCTCCGTGAAGGTCCCCGGGGTGATCGCCACCGTGTAGGCGCTGTTGTCGTTGATGCTCTCCCAGTAGGCGGACTTGCCGCCGAAACCGAGCTGGGCCGGGTTGTGCTCCTTCATGAAGAGGGCCCGGCCGCGGCTCATCAGCCAGGGCCCGGCCGGGTCGTTGCCGGAGCGGGCGAGCAGGCGGTCCATCCAGAAGTCGGTGCCCGAACTCTCCGCGTCGTAGATGGCCTTCATCATGTCGCCGGAGGTGTGGGCGACCGGTGGTGCCGGGATCGCGGGCCCGCCGAAGGTGGGGAACCCGATGGTCTGCGCCGCCGCGGCCGGGGGAGCGGCGACGACGGAACATGCGCTGAGGGCCAGGGCGACGAGGAGACACCTCGTGCGCCGGCGTCGAACCAGGAGGACGTGCGGTCTTCTCATCGGAGGCTTCCTGTCCCGTTGACGACACGTGCGCGCGAACCGGGTGTGCGGAAAAGCGACCTAAAAGGTTTTCGCAACGTAGGAGCGGGCTGTTGAAGTGTCAAGGGAGGTGGAAGAGAGGCGAGTTCACGGGGCACGTGGTTCAGGACACGCAGACGTCACACGCGCCCCCGTCCCCCGCTGCGGAAACCCTTTTCGGTCCCTGTTCAGTGGCGTGGTGACCGGCGGACCGTCAGGACGGCCACGTCGTCGTGCCGGCCGCCGCCGCCCGCGTACGCGCGGGCGTCCTCGTACAGGGCCCGGGGCAGATCGGTGGGGGAGAGGTCGAGGTGCTCGGCGAGGCGTTCGTCGACCGGGTAGAACGTGCCGTCGGCGGCCCTGGTCTCGGTGAGGCCGTCAGTGCTCAGCAGCAGCGTCGCGCCCTCCGGGAACGCGAACCAGCCCACGATCGTGGGTTCCAGGGCCAGTTCGGCGAGGCCGAGCGGAACCCCGGAGTCCAGCGCGGCCGTCGTCACCGTGCCCTCGTGCACCACGTGCGGCGGGACGTGCCCGCAGTTGACGGCCTGCACCTCCTCGCCGTGCGCGTCGATGCCGATCACGAGGGCGGTGACGAAGCGCTCGTCGTCACCGGTGTTCTCGGCGTAGGAGTTGTGCCGGACGACCGCCGCGTCCAGGGCGTCGACGAGGGCGGTGAGCGTGGGCTCGCGATGGGCGGCCTCGCGGAAGGCGCCGATGACGGCGAACGCCGCGCCCACGGCGGCCAGTCCTTTGCCCTGGACGTCTCCGATCAGCACCCGGGTCCCCCAGGGCGAGGCGACGACGTCGTAGATGTCCCCGCCGACCAGCCGGTCCTCCTGGAGGGGCTCGTAGACGCCGTTGACCAGGACGTCGTCGGTGAGCAGCGGGAGCGGGTGCAGGATGTGCCGCTGCATGGCCACGGCCGTGGACCGCAGCCGGAACATCTCGTGCTCGCGCCGGATCCGCCGGTGGCAGGCGTACACCGACGCCACGCCCAGGGCGAGGGTGAGCAGCACGAGGAGGAGCCGGTCGACCCACCGGTCGGCGTCGACGTTGCGCACGACCGCCGTGGTGGTCACCACGAGCGTGGTCCACCCGGCGACGAACGCCGTCTGGCGGACCGTGCACAGCGCCGACGCCGTGCCCGGCAGGAACACCAGCAGCCCGAGCAGCCACACCTCGGACCCGGACAGCACCCCGAGCGCCTCCACCACGGCGGTGACCCCGAGCACGCCGAGGATCAGTTCGGCGTTGCGGGGCGGCTCGATGGCCTCGAAGGCGTCGACGGCCTCGACAGGTCTCTTCCGGCGGATACCGGCCATGCGGGACTCCCGGGCAGATCGTGATCTCCCCGTACGTTAAGCCGGGTCCTCCCACGGGCGGGAACCGCCCCGCCGGAGCGGCCGGAGCCGGGGGTCGACATGGACCTTCGGCCCGGCGCCGGCCTCGGCCGGGCGCTCACCGGCGAGCACCGGGCCGGCCTCGCCAAGGGTCACGGCTCGTCGAGGGTCACGGCTCGCCGAGGGGCCCGAGGAGCGCGCGGATCTCGTCGAGCGCGCCGCACAGGGCCGCCAGGGGCGTCCGGTACGCCGGCGCGCTGACGCTCACGGCGCCGGACGGGACGGTCGGCGAGGTCAGGAACACCGGCAGGGCCACGCAGTTGACCCCGGTCTCGGTCTCCTGGTCGTCGACGCCGTGGCCCCGGGCGCGGGTGGCCGTCAGCTCCCGGTGCAGCGCGGCCGCCGTGCACGTCGACCGGGGCGTACGACGCTCCAGGGGCGAGCCGCCGATCCACGCGTCCACCTCCGCCAGGGTGCCCAACCGCCCGGCGAGCAGCAGCTTTCCGACGGCAGTCGTATGGGCTGGGTTGCGTCCGCCGACCGTCGACGTCAGCCGGACGGCACCGTCGGGCGGGTCGACCTTGGCCCGGTACACGACCTCCCGGCCGTCGAGCACCGCGTAGTGCGCGGTCTCGCCGAAACGGTGTGCCAGCGCTTGGAGCACCGGGCGGACGCGAAGGTGCTCCGGCCGCGCCTCGTGGTGCGCGAAGGCCATGCGCAGGAACTCGTCGCCGAGCCGGTAACGCCCCCGCGCGTCCTGGTCGGCGAGCCCGGCCCGGCGCAGCGCGCCCAGCGCCCGGTGCACCGTCGGCTTGGGACTGCCGACCACCCGGGTCAGCTCCTCTCCAGACCCACCCCACCCGGATACCTGGCCAGCTCCTTCAGAACCGCCAACACCCGGTCCGCCCCCCACCACCCGGCTGCCCCCGGCGCCCGACGAGCCGTCCTGCGCCGGGGCTGTCCCACTCCCGTACGCCTGCGTATGCTTCATCGCGTTCCAGACTGTAGACCGCCGTACCGATAGTCGGAAGAGGTTCCGCGTGACGCTCCGCAGTGCACAGTGGTACGGGGGACAGGACCGCAACGCCTACATCCACCGCGCGTGGATGCGGCGGGGCGTGCCGGGCGACGCCTTCACGGGACGGCCGCAGATCGCCATCGCCAACACCGCCTCGGACCTGACTCCCTGCAACGCGCACCTCGACGAGGTCGCGGCCTCGGTGCGCAACGGTGTCTACGAGGCGGGCGGCATCCCGCTGGACCTGCCCGTGGTGTCGCTCGGCGAGACGAACGTACGGCCCACCGCGATGCTGTGGCGGAACATGGCCGCGATGGCCACGGAGGAGATGCTGCGGGCCAACCCCGTCGACGGCGTGGTGCTCCTCGGCGGCTGCGACAAGACGATCCCCTCCCTGCTGATGGCCGCCGCCTCGGTGGATCTCCCGGCGGTCGTGGTGCCGGGCGGGCCGATGCTCAACGGCACCTTCCGCGGCGGTCTGCTGGGCTGCGGCACCGGGGTGTGGCAGCTGTCGGAGGAGGTCCGGGCGGGCACGCTCTCCCAGGAGCAGTTCACCCGCTCCGAGTCGGCGATGATCCGCAGCCGGGGGCACTGCAACACCATGGGCACCGCCTCCACGATGGCCCTGGTGGCCGAGGCGCTGGGCACGGTGATCCCCGGCGTGGCGGGCACCCCCGCCGCCGACAGCCGGCTGCTGGAGGCCGCGCACCACACCGGCCGGCTGGCCGTGGACATGGTGGGCGCCGACCGGCGTCCGGCCACCTTCCTGACCGAGGCGTCCTTCCACAACGCGATCGTCGCGCTGGCGGCGATCGGCGGCTCCACCAACGCGGTCGTCCACCTCCTGGCCGTCGCGGGCCGGTTGGGCATCGACCTGACGCTGGACGACTTCGACCGTGTCGGATCCCGGGTGCCGGTCCTGGTCGACCTCCAGCCCGCCGGGCGCTTCCTGATGGAGGACCTCCACCGTGCCGGAGGACTGCTCGCCGTCCTGCGGGAGGTCCGCGACCTGCTCGACCCCGACGCGCTGACCGTCACCGGCGAACCGCTGGTCGCCCACCTCGACGACGCCCCGATCTGGGACCGCGAGGTCATCCGCACCCGCACCGAACCGCTGGTCGCCGAGGGCGGCATCGCCGTCCTGCGCGGCAACCTCGCCCCCGACGGCGCGCTGATCAAACCGGCCGCGGCCTCCCCGCACCTGCTCCGGCACCGGGGCCGGGCCGTGGTCTTCGACTCCATCGAGGACTTCCACGCCCGTGTCGACGACCCGGACCTCGACGTCGACGCCGACTCCGTCCTGGTCCTGCGTGGCTGCGGCCCCAAGGGCTACCCGGGCATGCCCGAGGTCGCCAACATGCCCCTGCCGAAGAAGCTCCTCGAACAGGGCGTCCGTGACATGGTCCGCGTGTGTGACGGCCGGATGAGCGGCACGGCGTACGGCACGGTCGTCCTGCACGTGGCACCCGAGGCCGCGGCCGGCGGCCCCCTCGCCCTCGTCCGGACCGGCGACCTCATCACCCTGGACGTGGCGGCCCGCCGCATCGACGTCGACGTACCCGCCGACGAACTCGCCGCGCGCAAGCCCCACCAGGCCACACTCGACGGGTTCGCCGCCCCGCGCCGCGGCTGGGAACGCCTCTACGTCGACCACGTCCTCCAGGCCGACACCGGCGCCGACCTCGACTTCCTCCTCGGCTCCAGCGGCTCCGAGGTGAGCCGCGAGTCCCACTGACGGCGAAACCGGTCACCCGCCCCGACCCAGGGCCCGCGACAGGCCCCGGGGCCGCGATCCAGGTCACCCGCCGGGACCCCTGGTGCGCCGTTGCTTTGAGTTTCAGTGACTCTCAGCATTCCGGGCGTTTACGCCTGGAAGGTTCGTGACGGTGTCACCAGAGCGCGAGTTGCTCGCGTCTGGTGTCCTGTCGACGATCTCTCGCTTCTGTCCCCTGGCGGGGTGTTGCGCCAGCCGCCCGCGTGCCCGTCCCCTTGCGGGTTCGGGCGGTGCGGGTCTTGTGCTTGGCTCCACGAGGCTTCGGCACCACCGCCAGGGTGGGGCCCGGGTCTCCGGCCACTCCGGTACCCGTTTTGCGGTTGGCCGCCGCGAGGGCGGCCAGGTTACGGCCTGCGTTCGCGTCCCGGTCCAGGACGAGTCCGCAGGCGTCGCACTCGAAAACACGCACGCCGAGGGGCAGCTTGGCTTTCACCACACCGCAGCGGGAGCAGGTCTTCGAGGAGGGCATCCAGCGGTCGGCGACGATCAGACGTCCGCCGTGGCGCTGGGTCTTGTAGGTGAGCTGGCGCCGCAGTTCCCCGAACGCCGCGTCGCAGACACGGCGGGACAGACGCCGGTTGCGGACCATGCCTTTGACGTTGAGGTCCTCGATGACGACGGTGCCGTACTCGGCGGGGACACGCGCGGTGGCCTGGTGGAGATGGTTCTCCCGCAGGTTCGCCACCCGGTGGTGCACCCGGTTGCGGACCGCGTTGGCCTTCTCCCAGCGGCGGGACGGGGCCTGTCCGGTGCGCCGGTCCGGGCCGCGTCGGCGGGAAACGGTCCGGGAAGCCTTCCGCAGCTGTGTGAGGGCCTGGTCGTAGTGCTTGGGGTTCGCGACCTCGCGGACCTCGTCGGCCGAGTCCGCCATGACGAGGAGGGTCTTCACACCGAGGTCGATCCCGACCGCCGTGCCGGGCCGGACGGCAGGGGTGATGGTGTGGCGTTCCTCGGTCTGCAGGACCGCGAACCAGCGGCCCCGCCCGAACCGTACCGTCACCGACAGAATCCGCATCCCGCCTTCGGCGATCGCGTCCACGAGGGGCTGGACGTCCTCGTGGAGGCGGATCCGGCCGAGGCGGGGCAGGACGATATGCCGCCGGTCATCGAGGCGGATGGTGCCGGTGGTGAACTTGCACGCCAGGCGGGCCTTCCGCTTCGACTTGAAACGGGGCCTGCCCATCCGGGCGCCCTTGCGCTCGCCGCGCCGGGACCTGGCGTAGTTGTCGAACGCGGCGGCAGCGTTCGCGAGGCCGGTGTTGTAGGCCTCCTTCGAGTTCTCCGCCCACCACTCCCGCAGGAACGGGTCGGTGTGTTTGGCCTCGTTGAACGCCTTCCGTAACGACGGCAGCGACCACGACCGCCACGCGACGCGCTCTGCCTCGGGGACGCCGTAGGTCTCCTCCGCCGCGCGCTGCGACCAACTCGCCATTACATGCCGCACCGCCCAGTTGTAGGCGACCCGCGCCGCCCCGCAATGCGAGGCCAGAGCCCGCAGGGCGGACGCGTTGGGGTCGAGGGCGAGCCTGTGGCCCACGACGTGAAAACCGGGCCGCGCCTCGAACCCCCGGCGCTTCTTCTTCCCGTTCCCGGCAGGCTCCGCCCCGCTCACCCGGTCGTCCCCGCCGCCGGGGCAGTGGCCTCGGCGATAGCGCGGGCGGCACGGTTCTTCGCCGCCCGCTGCCCATACAGTCGGGCGCACATCGAGGTGAGGACTTCGGTGATGTCCCGGACCAGATCGCTGGTCGTCTCCTGCGGATCGAGCACCACCAGGCGCCGGCCGGAAGCCGACAACGCCGATTCCAGATGCTCGACACCGAAACGCGCCAGCCGGTCGCGATGCTCCACGACGATGACGGCAACGGCCGGGTCCGACAGGACACGGTGCAGCTTCCGCCGCTTCCCGTTCAGCCCGGACCCGACCTCGGTCACCACCTCGGCGACGGCGAGCCCCAGCCCGCCTGCTCCCTGGACGACACGGGAGACCTGCCGGTCGAGATCCGCCCGCTGGTCACCGGACGAGACACGACAGTACGCCACCGTCCGCCCAGCGACCTCGGGAGAGGACTCTTCGACCAGCCACATACCGGACGGCGTCTGCACGACAGGGACCGGCATACGACCCTCCTTCGCCCACGCCCACGCGGTCTGGTAATGCACGCCGTTGCGCGCCGCCCACTCGGAAAGCTTCACACGATCAAGATAAAGACTGATGAAAGCAGATAACTACTGATAAAAAATGCGACTGTTGTTCGCCCCTCGGCGACCGCGCGGCGCGCAGACGCGGGGGAACGCTGGGATGCTGAACGAGGAGCGCTGCCCGAGTTCCGACGACCGGTGGTGGTGAACGCCATGGTGAGGTCCGGGGAGAGGGGGCCGGGGTCGGCCGTTCCCTGCGCCGATCCGCACGGCGACCCGTTCCTGCCCACCCGGTTCGCCGTACCGGCCCGGCCCGCCACGTTCCTGCGGCGCGAACGTCTGGTCCACCACCTCGACCAGGCACTGGGCACGCCGCTGACCGTGGTCAACGGGGCCGCCGGCGCCGGCAAGACCCTGCTGGTCGCCGACTGGGCGGCGCGGCGGGACCGGCCGGTCGCCTGGCTCACCACCGAGGCCGGCGACCAGGGTCCCGGCATGTTCTGGGCGTACGTCCTCCAGGCACTCCGCGGAGCCGGTGTGCCCCTGCCGTCCGGCATCGGCTGCCCGGCCGACGCCGGCCGCGTGGACCCCACCCTGCTGACCCGGCTCGCCACCGGACTGGGCGCCCTGGAACGGCCCGTGATCGTCGTCCTCGACGAGTACGACCGGGTGACCGACCCGGAGATCGCGGACCAAGTGGAGTTCGTCCTGCACCACGCGACGCCCGGTCTTCGCCTGGTCCTCGTCACCCGCACCGAACCGCTGCTGCCGCTGCACCGCCACCGGACGGCCGGCGACATCACGGAGATCAGGAACGCCGAACTCGCCTTCACACCCGAGGAGGCGGCCGTCCTGCTGGACCTGCACGGCCTGCGGCTGCCGCTGCCCGTCGCGGAGGCGCTCGTGGAGCGCACCCGGGGGTGGGCGGCCGGGCTGCGCCTGAGCGCGCTGGCCGCGTGCGAGAGCCCGGACCCGGAGACGTATCTGAAACGGTTCGAGGCGGAACGCACGGCGGTCGCCGACTTCCTGCTCGCGGAGGTGCTCGAACGGCAGACCCCCCAGACACAGGACCTCCTCCTGCGGGTCAGCGTCCTGGACCGGTTCCGCCCCGAGCTGGCCGACGCGCTCACCGAACGCGCCGACGCCGGGGGCATCCTGGCCGGCCTGCACCGAGGGAACGCGTTCGTCGAGGACCTCGGGCACGCCTGGTACCGCCTGCACCCCCTCTTCGGGGAGATCCTCCGCGCCCATCTGCGGATGCGCTGCCCCGGCCTGGAACCCGTGCTCCACAGCCGGGCCGCCCAGTGGCTGCGCCGCTCGGGCATGCTCGCGGAAGCGCTGGGCCACGGCGCCGCCGCGGGCGACTGGGAGTTCACCGCCGGCGCCCTCGTCGACGACCTCGCCATCGGCCAGCTCTTCACCGGCCTGCGCTCCGACGACCTCGCGGACCTGTTCTCCCGCATGGACCCCGAGGCCACGAGCCCCGCCACGGACCTCGTACGGGCCGCCCGTGAGCTCTCCCGGTGCGAGCTCGACCGGGGCCTGAGCCATCTGCGGCACGCGGACCGGAGCCTGGCGGGGGAGGAGGACCGGGCGAGGGCCCAGGACGAAACGGGCCCGACGGCGGCCAGGCTGAGCTGTCTGCTGCTGGAGACGCTGGCCGCCCGGCTCACCGGCTCACCGGGCAGGGCGGAACAGGCCGCCAGAACCGCCGAGCGGCTGCGCGAACAGGTCCCCGCCCACCTCCTGGACAGGCACCCCGAACTCACCGCCCTGCTCCTCGCCCATCTGGGCTCCACACGACTGTGGGCCGGGCGTTTCGAGGAGGCGCGTGCCGCCCTGTCGCTGGTCGCCGAGGGCTCCGACGGCGTGTCGACCGCGCTCCCGCGCGAGGACTGCCTCGGCCGACTGGCCCTCATCGACTATCTGAACGGCTGGCTCGGCAGAGCCGAACGCAAGGCCATGGCGGCGCTGACCGTCTCCGAGCGCTACAGCCTGCCGCAGTCGTCCGGCTTCGGCGTCGCACGGCTGGTCCTCGCGGCCGTGGCCGTCGACCGGGGCGAACTCAGACTGGCCCGCGCCCACCTCGACGCGGCGGCCGACGGCCGGACCACGATGCGGGACCCGGTGACCGAGGCCGGCCGTGCCCTCGCAACGGCCCGCTTGCTGCTGGCCCGCGGTGACACCAGGGCCGCCCTGGCGGCGGCCGAACCGGCCGTGGCCGCCGACGTCGCCTCGCCCTGGGCGGAGGGACACAAGGCGCTGGTCGCCTCCGCCGCCCACCTGGCCCGGGGCCGGCCCGAGGCCGCCGCCGAACTGCTGCACGCCGTGCCCGGCCACCAGCCGGCGTGTGCGGTGGGCGAGGCACGCGCCCGCCTGGCCGCGGGCACGCCCCGCGCGGCGATCGAGCTGCTGGACGGGCTGGGCCCCGAGAGCCCCACCGGCCCGGCGCTGACCGTACGTGCCCTGCTGGTCCGTGCCGAGGCCGCGCACGCGATGGGCGACCCGGCCGCCGTGCGCAGGCTCGTGGCCCAGGCGCTCCACGAGGCCCGGCGCGAGCGGCTGCGCCGGCCTTTCGCCGAGGCCGGTGGCTGGCTCCGGCTCGTGCTCGACACCGCCCCGCTGCGGAGCCTCGCAGCGGGCTGGCTCACCCCCGAGCCCGGCGGATCTTCCTTGCGCACGGGGCCGTCCGGGCCCGGGGAACGGCCCCCGGTCGTGGAGGAGCTGAGCGGCCGCGAACGCGATGTGCTGCGGCGCCTGGACCGGATGATGTCCACCGAGGAGATCGCCGCCGACCTGTGCCTGTCGGTCAACACCGTCAAGACCCACCTCAAGAGCGTCTTCCGCAAGCTCGCGGTCAACCGTCGCAACGACGCCGTACGCCGTGCCCGCGAGCTGCGTCTGCTCTGACGCCTCCGTGACGCCTCTCCCCGACGTCTCCATGACGCGCGGGCGGGACGACTGCTATCTTCATAGTCAACAATGCACCTAGGTGCTTAGTTGGTTATGGGAGAGTCGGCCGTCGCTGCGCCGACGGTGTTGACGAGAGGCGGTCGGCCCGTGCCGAACGGTGCGTATCTGCGCTATGTCGCCCTGGGTGACAGCCAGACCGAGGGGCTCGGGGACGGTGACGACGAGCGGGGTCTGCGGGGCTGGGCGGACCGGCTCGCCGAGCGGCTCGACCGGCACCGGCCGGGCCTGCGCTACGCCAACCTCGCCGTGCGCGGCCGCAAGGCCGGTGAGGTGCGCGCCGAGCAGCTCGCCCCGGCCCTCGCGATGCGGCCGGATCTCGCCACCGTGGTCGCCGGGGTCAACGACGTGCTGCGCCCCCGCGTCGACCTCGACGAGGTGGCGGGTCATCTGGAGGCCATGTTCGCGGCCCTCACCGCCCAGGGCGCCACGGTCGTGACCCTCACCGCCCCCGACGTGGGGCGCATCACCCCGCTGGCCCGCCCGATCGGCCGCAGGGTGCTCGCGCTCAACGACCGCGTCCGGGAGGCCGCCGGCCGCCACGGCGTGGTGGTCGTGGAGACGGCCACACACCCCGTCGTGACCGATCCCCGGCTGTGGAGCGACGACCGGCTGCACGCGGGCCCGCTGGGGCACGAGCGCATCGCGGCCGCCGTGGCCCAGGCGCTCGCCCTGCCGGGCAGCGACGACGCCTGGACGCTTCCCCTGCCGGTCGAGGGGGCGGCGCCCGTCGGCTGGCGGGCCATAGGCGCCGAGGCGCGCTGGTTCGGTACCTTCCTCGGCCCCTGGCTGGGCCGCCGCCTGCGCGGCCGCTCCTCCGGCGACGGCCGCCGGCCCAAGAGACCCACCCTCCTGCCGGTGACCGCGCCCGCCCGCTAGGCGTACGACGACGGCCTCGCTGGGGGCGTCAGCGCGGCGCGGCCGGGGCGATCACGGGCTCGCCGGACGTCATCACGGTCTGGCCGGGCGCGATCACCGTCTGGCCGAGCGCGAGCGCGAGCGCGCCGCTGCCGCGCGCTGGTCGAGCCTGCGCAGGGCCGTGTCGCCCCACTGCAGGTTCTCCCGCTCCAGGGACATCCCGCGCAGCAGGGTGAGGTACGGGCCGACGCGTTCGGCCTCGGTGAAGTAGGCCTCCTCCGAGCGGCCGCCGAGGAGGCGTTGGCGCAGCTTCTCGTAGTGGGCGAGCTTGGCGGTGGCCCACTCCATGCGCTGGGTGATGGCGGCCCGCACCGCCTCGCTGTCGCCGACGTCCACGCACTGCACCTTGACCATCAGCTCGTCCCGGATCACCTCCGGCTTCCCGGGAGGCTCGGCCGTGTAGGCGTGCACGGCCTCGCGCCCGGCCCGGGTCAGCGAGAACAGCCGCTTGTTGGGGCGGCGCTCCTGTTCGACGACGCGGGCCGTGACCAGCCCTTCGGCCTCCATGCGCTCCAGCTCGCGGTAGAGCTGCTGGGGGGTCGACATCCAGAAGTTGGCCACCGTCGCGTCGAACGCCTTCGCGAGGTCGTACCCGGACGCCTCGCCCTCCAACAGTGCGGCCATCACCGCGTTCCGCAAAGCCATGGGCACACGCTAGCAGCGCTGTGATTAGTCAACGACGTGACTGACCCCAGCCCTTGCCCCTGTGGACAAGGAGGGAAGACCTCTCTAGTCTCCTCATCACTTACTCAACTCATTGAATATGACTCCGCATGAGAGGTGGGTTCATGCACGCCTTCCGTAAGGCCGTGGAGAGCGGGGACATGGAGGCTGTCGCCGCCCTGCTGGCCGACGACGTCGTCTTCACCAGCCCGGTCGCCTTCAAGCCGTACCCGGGCAAGGCGATCACCGCCGCGATCCTGCGCGGTGTGGCCCGGGTCTTCGAGGACTTCACGTACGTCCGCGAGATCGCCAACCCCGACGGGCGCGACCACGCCTTCGTCTTCACCGCGACCGTCTCCGGCAAGAAGCTCCAGGGCTGCGACTTCCTGCACTTCGACGACCAGGGGAAGATCGACGAGTTCACGGTCATGGTCCGCCCGCTCTCCGCCGCGCAGGCCCTGTCCGAGGCGATGGGCGCCCAGTTCGAGCAGATCGCCCGGGAGGCGGCGGAAGGCTGACCACGAGCCCCCACGCACGGACCCGTCCGTCCGCGAACCGGGCACCACGAGGACGCTGCGTCGACCGGCATCAATGTCAGTGCCCGTTCGTAGGATCTCGGCATGTCCGATGCCTTCACGGTCCTGTGGACCCACGACACATGCCGCGCCCTGCGCAGGGCGGGGCGCGAGGGCGAGCGCCCGCCCGTCGCGTTCAGCGGTGTCCATTCCTCGCTGCCCGCCTGGTCGGGCGCCGCGGCCGACGACGAGGTGTACGCGTTGCATGTGAACCGGGGCGAGGTGGTGCTGGTGAGCCGGATGCGTGTGGTCGACCGGGAGCGGCGTGGCTGCTGCGGCGCCGCTCCGGCGACCTGGCGTGACCCGGGGTTCCCCGGTCACCACGCGTGGTCGGCGCTGGGCGCGGGCGGCTGCGGTGCCGAGGCCGTACACGTGGACGCCACGCCGGTGCGCTTCGACCTGCCGATACCCGGCGACCTCCTGGGCCGCCTGACCTGGCGCAACCGCCGAGGGCAGACCCGGGGCCTGAAGTACGTGGTCGACGGACGACTGCAGCGGGCGGTCAGCCTCCAGGGGTTCTACCGCCTCACGCCCGAGTCGGCCGACGACCTCGCGGCGGTTCTCGGTGACACCGCCGTCCCACCCCGTCCGCCGGTCAGCGTGCCGTCGGCTCCTGCGGGGCCTCCGCCCGCGTGACCCGTGGCTCCGCTCTGCTCAGGTGGCGTGGATCTCGACGGTCCGGCCGTCCGGGTCGGTGAGCACATGGCGGCCCCGGGCGAGCGGGGGGTCGGCCCTGACGCCGGGTACCGCCAGGCCCAGCCGGAGCGCGTCCGTCCGCCGGTCCGGACGGGCCGGGTACAGCTCGAAGACCGTGCCGTCACCGAGGACGGCGGCATGGTGCTCCGGCCCCCGGCCGTGCCGCTCCGCCGTGAAGTCCAGGCCGAGGTCCTGGTAGAAGCGCAGGCATTCCGCGAGCCGGGGAGAGTACAGCACCAGCAAGGTCACGCGGGCCGCGGACGGGTCCGCTTCCTTGATCGCCGGATCCCCGGGACGCCCCGCCGGGGCCGTCGGCGCCTTCGCGTCCGGACGGCTTCCGCGCCTGCCCGCGTGCTCGTCCGGCCGGGCGGGGTCCGTACTCGTCATCATGTGTCCTTCCTGAAGCGGGCTCCTGGAGCCGGGTGTCCCATCCTGCCTCCCATCCTGCTTCCCTTTCCGCCTCACGGATGTTCCTCGCGGCGGGGGTGAGGTCGCGTGAGAAATCCAGGTGCCGGAGCCGGGCGCGCATCCCTAACCTCGTCTCCATGCGCCCCGACTCCGCCCTGCTGAACGTCATCGATGTGGAAGCCACCTGCTGGGACGGGCAACCACCGCCCGGGTCGGTGCACGAGATCATCGAGATCGGCCTGACCGTCGTGGACGTGTCGGCACGGCGCCGCGTGTCCCGGCAGCGTGTCCTGGTCCGCCCCGTCCGGTCGACGGTGAGCGCCTTCTGCACGGAACTGACCGGCCTGACGCAGGCCGAGGTGGACCACGGCGTCACCTTCGCCGAGGCATGCCGGATCCTGGTCGACGAGTACGAGGCCGGCGAGCGCCCCTGGGCCAGCTGGGGCGAGTACGACCGGCGGCAGTTCGCTCGGCAGAGCCAGGCCGACGGCGTGGCCTACCCGTTCGGCTACCCGACAGAACGCACCCACACCAATGCCAAGGCCGTGTTCGCCGCGGCGTACGGGCTGCGCAAGAAGCCCGGCATGAGCCACGCTCTGCGGATCGCCGGACTGCCCCTCGAAGGACGCCACCACCGCGGCGAGGACGACGCGTGGAGCATCGCCGCACTCGTCCTCGACCTGGTGGGCCGCGGCGCCTGGCCGGTCCCGGCCACAGCCGCCTAGAGACGTCCGGAGGGTGCCCAGGCCGCACCCCCTCCAGGAACACACACCGTACGAGTGCCGCTCCGGCTTCCCCGGCGGCGGCCCCGGCGGCGGCGCGGTCGGCGTACGGAAGCGACCGCGTTCGTCACGGAGCTTCTTGAGCGGGGCGGACCCCCCGAGTGGCGCGGGTGGGCCGGACATCCGCCGGATACTGCGGGCACGGGTTGCTCCACAGGCTGGACGCATGACCCAGAACGCGGACGACACGGTGGTCGTCACCCCGAGTGTCGCGTCGCCCGAAGCCCCGGCGAGCGCACCGAGCGCACCGAGCGCACCGAGCGCACCGAGCGCCGCGCAGGAGACCGTACGGTCCCAGGCGGGGCGCCTGATCGGCGTGGACCTGGCACGAGGGCTCGCGGTGTTCGGGATGTACGCGGCCCACGTCGGCCCCGACCCCTCCGAAGGCGGTACGACCGGCTTCCTCATGGAACTGGCGCACGGGCGGGCCTCCGCGCTCTTCGCCTTCCTGGCGGGCTTCTCGATCATCCTGATGACCGGCCGCCGTGCTCCGAAGACGGGCCGCGCGGGCCGCCAGGCGGTCGCCAAGGTCGTGATCCGGGCCCTGGTCCTGCTGGTCGTGGGCACCGCGCTGAGCATGAGCGGGACCCCGGTCGAGGTGATCCTCGCCTTCTACGGCCTGTACTTCCTGATCGTCCTCCCGCTCCACCGCCTCGGTGCCCGCGTGCTGGCGATCATCGCCGCCACCTGCGCCCTGGTGCTGCCCCAGGTCCTGTACCTGGTCCAGCGCGTGATCGAGGAGAGCGAATCCGGCGGTGTCTGGAGGCCCGCCGACGGCGACGGCATCCTCTCCCTGTTGTTCACCGGGAGCTACCCGGCCCTGACCTGGATCCCGTTCGTCATCGCCGGTATGGCCGTGGCCCGCCTCGACCTGGCCGCCACCGCCGTACGCGTCCACCTCGCGCTCACCGGCGTGGGCCTGGCCGTGCTGGGCCACGGCGTTTCTTTCCTGGCCCTGCGTGTGGTCCCCGGCGCGACGGAGTCTCTGGCCGAGGGCGGCTGGGGCGACAGCGGTTCCGTGGCGTCGGCCTGGTGGTCGGACACCTGGGGCTACCCGAGCGGTACCCCGGCCGGCCTGCTGGTGGCGTCGCCGCACAGCGAGACGACCCTGTCGATCCTGGGCAGCACCGGTGTCGCGATCACGGTCCTCATCGCCTGCGTCGCCGCGATCGACGGCTTCCCCCGCCTCCACCGCCCGGCCCGCCCGGTGATCGCGGTCGGCACGATGTCGCTGACCGCGTACGTCCTCCACATCGTCGGGATCCACCTGCTCGGCATCGAGGAACTGCCCGGTTCACCGCTGTATGTGCTCCTCGGCTTCATCGCCGCCGTGACCGTGTTCGCGACCCTCTGGTCCCGCTTCTTCCGGCGCGGCCCCCTGGAGTGGGCGCTCGGCAAGGCCACGAAGCCCGCCGAACTCGTCCGCTGACCGGCCGACCGGCACCGCTCCCTCGACCGTCCTGCTCTCTCCCTCACACGGACAGGAACTCCGCAATGCTCTTCAACCGTTCCTTTGGACTGAGCATGAGTGCACATGTCCAGCCGCACGCCCCGAACGGTCTTGAGCGCACTGGTCCCCGGCGTACTCGACCCCTGGGCAGCGACACGCATCGCGTGCGTGGTCCGAGCCAGGGAGGCCAGTTCCCTCACGATCTGGCCTGGTGGGTACGGACAAAGGGCGACGGAGAGGCCCCAACCTTCTCTCCGGAGGAGAGGGGGCTCCGCACGCTGGCTCCGTTCCCGGCGTCCCAGATCGCCCGAGCACGTTAACCCGATCGGCCCAGGACACCGCAAGCCAGCGAACTGACCATCACACGATCGAGCTAACTCGACCTCGTACGGACTCCCCGGCGAGCAGTTACCACCCCCCTCCCCGACACCGGCCGTGACCGCACCTCGCGGCCGACACACTGGTCGAGAGCCCTGATCGCCGCCGCCGTGGCGACGAGCGTGGCCGCGGCCGCCAGGACCGCGGCGGAGGAGAGCAGGTCGCTCGACCAGCTGTACGCGGCGGCCAAGGCCGAGGGCGGACGGCTCGTCGTGTACGCGGGAGGCGACTGGAAGGACCAGCAGGACGACACCGAGAAGGCCTTCGAGCAGCGTTTCCCCGGCGTCGAGGTCGAGATGGTGGTCGACTACAGCAAGTACCACGGCGCCCGTGTCGACAACCAGCTCGCGACACAGAGCCTCGTGCCCGACGTCGTGCAACTGCAGACACTGCAGGACTTCGAACGCTGGAAGCGGCAGGGAGTGCTGATGCCGTACAAGCCGGCCGGCTTCGGCAAGGTGCACGACCGGTTCAAGGACGCGGACGGAGCCTGGATCGCCACCGACGTCCTGGCCTTCGGCGCCGCGTACAACAAGGACCTCGTCGGCGCGGACGCGCCCGACAGCGTGCGCGACCTCGCCGACCCGAAGTGGAAGGGCCGCATCTCCTCCGCCTACCCGAACGACGACGACGCGACGCTCTACCTGTACAGCCGGTACGTGAAGAGGTTCGGCTGGAAGTGGCTGGAGGGCATGGCCCGCAACACCGAGTTCCTGCGCGGCTCCGACTCCGCCGGCACTCGGACGGCCGCCGGGGAGAAGGCCGTCGGCCTCGGCGGCTGGGTCACTCCGGACGCGGGGAACGACCCCGACGCCGAGACCGTCGGCATGATCCCCCGCACGGACGACCCGTTCGTGGCCTGGGGGCAGCGGGAGGCGATCATGCGGGACGCCCGGCATCCCGCCGCCGCGAAGCTGTTCCTCAACTGGCAGCTGTCCAAGGAGCGCCAGACCGGTGACGGCTGGTCGGTGCGCACCGACGTCGCTCCGCCGGCCGGGCTGAAGCGGGTCTGGCAGTACGGGAACGCCGGCATCGACGGCTTCCCGGCCTTCATGCGCGACCGGGCCGCGGCCGAGCGGATGCGTCAGCGGATGACGGTGTACATCGGCGAGGTCGAGGGAGCCCCGACGCCGGGTCACCTGGGCACCCACCCCGGCGCCACGAAGCCGTAGGCCGAGGGGGGCCACGCGCCGCCGCGCCGCGCTCCGCAGGCCCCCCTCCTCCACCGTTCGGCCGGGCTGAGGCGGCCCCCGGCCCCGGCTTCTGGCCATTCGGCCGAGGTGCCGCTGCCCTCCCGGACAGCAGATTGGACAGCCGAGCCCCGCGCGAGCGCACGGGCCGCACGGACGGCGAGGGAGTCGCAGATGAGAGAGGCACCGGCGCGCGGCGCGCGGACGAACCGGCACCTGGCGCGGGTCGCGACGCTGGCCGTGGCCGTGCTCGTCGGCACGCAGTGGCTCGCTTCGGCAGTGGGCATCGGGGCCCGCTGACCACGACGTACGGCGCGTACTCAAGAAAGCAGGGCGGTATGGCAGGCGGCACGGCAATTCGGGTGGTCGTCGTCGACGACCAGGACATGGTGCGCTCGGGGTTCGCCGCGCTGCTGTCCGCGCAGAGCGACATCGACGTCGTGGGAGAGGCACCCAACGGCCGGATCGGTGTCGAGGTCAGCCGCCGCACGCACCCCCACGTCGTGCTGATGGACATACGGATGCCCGAGATGGACGGTCTGGAGGCCACCCGGCAGCTGCTGAACCCGCCGCGCGGCGTGGTGCACCGGCCCAGGGTGCTCATGCTGACCACCTTCGACCTCGACGACTACGTCTACGAGACGCTGCACGCCGGCGCCAGCGGCTTCCTGCTCAAGGACGCGCCGGTCGCCGAACTCGTGCAGGCGGTACGGGTGATCGCCGCGGGTGACGCGCTCCTCGCACCGTCCGTCACCCGCCGCCTCATCGAGGACATGGCCCGGCGCCGCCCCGCCGAACCCCGGGCCGCCCGGCTCCGCCTGAACGGCCTCACACCCCGGGAGACGGAGGTCCTGTGCCTGGTGGCGGGCGGTCTCTCCAACACCGAGATCGCGGCGCGGCTCGTGGTGGCCGAGCAGACCGTCAAGACGCACATGACCCGCCTGCTCGCCAAGCTCGGCGCCCGCGACCGGGCCCAACTCGTCGTCCTCGCCTACGAGTCGGGGCTCGTCGTGCCCGGGGCCTCACCCGCCTGACCGGCCGTGTGTCATACCCGGGGGTGACATGAGGATGGGCACCCGGGTGTGATGCGCGGCCCCCTGCCCACGCTCCAGCATCACCGCGTCCCGACCACGGAAACGGTTTCGCAGGAGCGTGGAACATGCACCAGCCCATCGGCCACCCCACGAACGAAGGCCGGCCCGCCGACGGGCCCGCGGGAGGACCCCTCAATGGCCGGCCCATCGATCTGGACCACATCAGCCGCCTCTACCGCACCTTCGCCGAGGACCTCGACCGGGCCCGCGAACGCCAGCGCACCCTGCTCGCGCCGCCCACCTCGATGAAGGCCCAACTCGACGACATCGAGGCGGAGATCACGTACCTCCTGCTGCGCGAGGCCCGACCGGAGACGGTGGTGGAGATCGGCACCTTCCACGGCTGGTCCACCACCTGGATCCTGCGCGCCCTGCGCGACAACGGCACCGGGCACCTGTACTCGTACGACATCGTCGACCACGTCGTACGCGAGGTCCCCGACAGCCTCTCCACCGGCCGCTGGACCTTCACCCAGGGCGACGCCCGGGAGAACCTGGAGAAGATCCCCGCCTCCACCGCCGACTTCCTCTTCATCGACGCGGCGCACTCCGCGAGCTTCGCCCGCTGGTACCTCCGTGAGCTGTTCCCGCAGCTGCGGGCGGGCATACCGGTGTGCGTCCACGACGTGTTCCACGGCCGCCGCGCGCTGCCGTTCACGGAGGGGGCGGTGGTGCTGCGCTGGCTCGCGGAACGGGAGAACGTCCCCTTCACCGCGTCCCGGGCGCACGCTCCCGAGATCCACGACCGGCTGAACGACATCAAGAGGTCCCTCGCGCTCGGTCACCCCGTCCGGGAGAGCAACGACAACCCGATGATCTTCTTCACGCTGCGCTGAGGTCCGGCCGGCGCCCCCTACCGGGGTGCTACGCCGAGGTTGGCTCCCCGGTGTGACGCCCGCCGACCACCCCGCTTCCTACCTTCCGCCCACCACGGCAACGGAAGCACGACGGGGAAGCGGGGAGACACACCATGAGGCGTTTCAAGCGCACGCTGACCGCCTGCGCGCTGGTACTGGCGACGGTCGCGGGGACGGCGGGCTGGGCGGCGGGCGACGTACAGACCGCCGTCACGGGCCCGCCCCCGGGCACGGCGGCCTGGAAGGCCGACCAGGTGCTCGGCAGACCACTGCCGGACCCGGCGTCGGCCACGCCCGCACAGGTCGCACGGTTCTTCGCCGGGCTGACGGCGGCACAGCGGACGGAACTGGCCGAGCGCCACCCGCTCGTCGTGGGCGGCCTCGACGGCGCTCCGCCCGACCTCCGCCACGCCGCCAACGCCCGTGCCCTCACCGCCGGACGCGACCGCGAACTGGCCCGCGCCGCGGACCCGGAACAGCCCGAGGGCGTCCGACGCGAGGCCCGGGCCCGGGCGGCGACGTACGACTCACTCCTGACTCCCGGGCGCCGCGTCCTCGCCTTCGACCCACGCGGCCGGGGACAGGTCGCCGAGGTGTACGGGGACCTGCGGACCGCCCGCCGGATCGCGGTCGTCGTACCGGGCTCCGACACCGACCTCGCCTCGTACGACGCCGCGGCCGGCATGGCCCGCAACCTGCGCGCCGAGATGGCCCGGCGTTCCCCGGCGGACCACCCGGCGGTGATCGTGTGGGTCGGCTACACGACCCCGGTCGGCGTCGGCTGGGACGCCGCCACCGGGCACCTCGCGCGAGTGGGAGCCCCCCGGCTGCTCCGCTTCCTCGACGGACTGGCCGCGACCACCCACCCGGTGGCCCCACCCTCGGTGTTCTGCCACAGCTACGGCTCGGTGCTGTGCGGCGCCGCCGCCCCCCGCCTGACCGGGCGTCAGGCGTCCGACCTCGTGGCCGTGGCCTCGCCCGGAATGCGTCTCGAACACGCCGGTCAAGTCCCGGTCGGGAGACATGCCCGACTGTGGGCGACCGCCCGGAACGCGACCGACTGGATCCACCGGGTCCCTCCCGTCGAACTCTTCGGACTCGGCCACGGCGCGGACCCGGCCGACACCGGCTTCGGCGCCCGGGTCGTCTCCTCCGACCGGGCCGAGGGCCACACCGGCTACTTCGCCCCCGGCACCGCGTCCCTGGGCAACTACGCCGAGATCGCCGTCGGCGACTACACGGCCGTCACCTGCGCCCACCCGACCGGCGACACCCCTGCGAAGGACTGCCGTCGTGGCCTTCTCTGACCTCTCCGTCCTCTCCGCGGCCGCCGCCCGGATCGAGGCGCGCACCCCCACCGACCGCGACCGCGCACTCGACGGCCTGCGCGCCCTCGCCCTGCTCGCCGTCCCCGTGGGGCACTGGATGCTCGGCGGCCTCACCCTCGGCCCCGAGGGCGCGCTGCACAACACGAGCCCGCTCGCCACCTTCGGGTTCCTCGCCCCGGTCAGCTGGATACTGCAGATGCTCGGCATCTTCTTCCTGGTCGGCGGCTGCGCCTCCGCCCTGTCCCTGCGCCGCTCCGCCGGACGCGGAGTGCCCACCGGCGACTGGCTGCGCGGACGGCTGGCCCGGCTGGGCCGCCCCGTCCTCGGTGTCGCGGCGGTGTGGGCCGTGCTCCTGCCGGTGTCGTACGCCGCCGGGGTGCCGAACGCGACGCTGCGGACCGGGGCGGTGCTGGTCGTCCAGCCGCTGTGGTTCGTCGGCGTCTACGTGCTGGTGACGGCCCTCACGCCGTGGTGCGTGCGCGCCGCGCGGGCCTACGGAGGGTGGGCCGCCGTCCCCCTGCTCGGTTCGGTCGCCGTCGTGGACCTGCTGCGTCACGGCCCCTGGGCGGAGGCCATGCCGTCCTGGCTGGGCCTGCTCAACCTCGGGCCGGGCTGGCTGTTCGCGTACCAACTGGGCGTCTGCTGGGGCGAAGGGCGACTCGGGCGGCGCGGAGCCCGGCTGATGCTGCTCGGCGGCGGTGCGCTGTTCGCCGTGCTGCTCCTCGCCTTCCACTACCCGGTGAGCATGGTCGGCGTGCCGGGCGCGGGCCGCACGAACTCCCACCCGCCGTCCCTGCTCGTGCTCGCGCTGGCCTGTGTGCAGTGCGGCGCGGCGATCCTCCTGCGGGACCGGCTCGACGGTCTGCTGCGGCACCGGCGCGCCCTGTGGGCGGCGGTCGTGGCCGTCAACCTCTCCGCGATGACCATCTTCTGCTGGCACCAGACGGCCCTGCTCGCCCTGGCGGTACCCACGTCCCTCCTGGGCGCCCCGGTGCCCGGGCTCACCACGTCCCCGGACACCGCCGTCTGGATCCTCGCCCGGCTCGCCTGGCTGCCCCTCATCGCGGTCACGTTGCTGGTCCTGGGCCGCTTCACCCACCGCTTCGAAGCACCCTGGACCGGCATCCGGGGCCCCCGCCGAGCGGCGGTGGCGGTACTGGCGGGGGTCTTCGCCTGCTACGCCCTGGCGGTCGTCTGACCGAGGCCGCGTCCGTCCCGCGCGACACCGGGCGCGGCCCCCGCCCGTCGAGGTCAGGCCGTGCCGTCCGGCGCGTGGAGGCGCTCGTACTCCTCATGCCGCAGGGACAGGTGGACCCCCGGCTCCGTGGTGCGAAAGTATCGCGGTCGATGTGGTGCCCATCGAGGTCTCGCGGTGCGGGGCACGAGGTCGTATGGGCAGCTCGGAGCGGGTATGCGGAGCGCATGCGGGGTTTCTCGAAAAGACGAAAGCTCGGGCTATACTTTCGCTCCCCTGGGCCACGGCGGCGAATCCGGCGGCCTTGACCGTGAGGGGTGCCAGATGACCGCTCCACTGGGTGAGGGGACGGGACCGAGGGCCGTGCCGGACAAGCGATCAGAAGAACAACCTGCGACGGAAGAGACCCGCGGGGGCGGGCCGCCCGCGGTCACCATCGCCTACATCGCCGAGTCCGCCGGCGTCTCCATCCCCACCGTGTCGAAGGTGCTCAACGGCCGGTCCGGTGTGTCGGACGCAACCCGGGCGCGCGTCGAGGAACTGATCCACCGGTACGGCTACCGCAAGCCGCCCAAGAGCCGCAGCAACCTCGTGGAGCTGGTCTTCCGCGAGCTGGAGAGCATGTGGGCCGTGGAGATCATCCGCGGCGTCGAAAGGGCCGCGCGCAGGAACAAGGTCAGTGTCCTGGTGTCGGAGTTCGGTCTGCAGGACCCGCCGACGCCGACCAGGACCATCAACGACACCGTGGGGCGTCGTCCGCAGTGCGTCCTGTCGGTGTCGCAACTGTCGGCGGAGGAACGGGACCAGCTGTCGGCCAAGGGCATTCCGTTCGTGGTCTTCGACCCGAACGAGGAACTCCCCGACGACGTCCCGTTCGTCGGTGCCACCAACTGGAGAGGCGGCCAGGCCGCGACCCGGCACCTGATCGAACTGGGCCACCGGCGCATCGCCATGATCAGCGGACCCGATCACCCCTTCTGTCTCGCGCGGATGGCCGGCTACACCTCCGCGCTCACCGAAGCCGGCCTGCCGGTCGATCCCGACCTGGTGGTCAAGACCCTCCTCACCCGCGAGGACGGCTGCACGGCGGCCCGTGAGCTGCTCTCCCGGACCGACCGCCCCACCGCCGTCTTCACCGCGAACGACATGCAGGCTCTCGGCGTCTACCAGGCCGCGCGCGAGCTCGGGTTGAGCATCCCGCAGGACCTGAGTGTGGTGGGTTTCGACGACGTACCAGCCGTGGCCTGGGTGGACCCGCCCCTGACCACCGTCCACCAGCCGCTGGCCGAGATGGCGGTCGCCGCCACCGAACTCGCCCTGGCACTGGGCCGTGGCGATGACGTGCCCCAGGTCGGACTGGAGATCGCGACCACACTCACCGTCCGGGAGTCCACGGCCGCGCCGAAGAGCTGAGAGGACCGGAGAGCGCCCCGGGTGCCAGGTACGGCACCCGGGACGAGGGCGGTCAGACGACGCTCCCCGTCACCGAACCTCCTGACCTCGGCACGCGGTACGTCACGGTTCCCCGGATGGTCGGGGCGGAAGGCCTCGTTGAACTCCCGGTAGGGCGTCCAGTCGGTCGGACCGGCGTTGCCGCCGCCCGCGTACGTGGCCTCCACGGTCGCCAGCAGGTCACCCCGGTATCGGCAGTCGTTGTTCGTGTCCTCGACGGACTGCGCGGCCGGGCCGTGGAGATGGACTGCGGCATGCAGATCAAGAAGTATCCCAACCTGGCCGCCGTGCCCACCGGTGCGTGGCAGGCCGGGGCCTGGGGCGACAAGCTCTACGGGCTGCGGTTCAACTCGTGACTCATGGCGGCGGCCCTTTCCTCGGCCTTTCGGCGCATCGAAGCGCTTCGCTTGGCTGCGAACGTTCATGAGAAGCTTCTCGCGAAATAAGAGGCATGGGGCCAAGAAACTTTCTTACGTCCGCGTCATTGACAGTGCATCCCGACGCTGGCTGCGTCGAAGCGCTTCAACACTCCGCAACGCCTGCTGGGATTCGCGTGCGATCTCCGTTTCTGCCCGGCGCATGGGGAGCAAGCGCCCGGCCGATGTGCGGCGCCCCTGGTCCGCCGCTGCCGCTCTTTCGGTGACGAACGACTGCCTTGCCGACACGTCCGGAGGGATGCCACGGGTCATCCTCTGGATGGCAATCGGTGGGCCGATGAGCGCCCGGAGGGTCAATCGGTGGGCGGATGCGACCCGAGTGAGGCGCGTGACAGCGTTCCGTCCGTGCTCATGGACCGCCGGGTTCGGCTTCCGTGGTGCATTCGATGATCAGAGCACCCTGGGGAGGGTCCGTGACCACCATGCCATTCACACGCCGAGACAGGATGACGCGCCGCCGCGTGCTGGGAGCCGTGCTCGGTGCGGGGGTTGCCGTGCCGCTCGCGTCCGCGGCCCCCGCCTGGGCCGGCCCGGGCCCGTCCGTCCGGGGGAGCGATACGGCCCCGCCCGGCTCGGCCCCGGCGCGGCTCGCACTGCCGGAGCCCACCGGCCCGCACCCGGTGGGCACGGTGGAGTTGCACCTCGTCGACACCGCGCGCCCCGATCCCGGAGCGGGCCCCGGCCGTCACCGGCAGCTGATGGCCAGCGTCTGGTATCCCGCCCGTGGCGACGTCGATCGGTACCCGCGCGTGCCGTGGATGCCCGCCGGTGTGTTGCGAACGCTGCTGGCCTCCGCGGGCTTCCCGCCCGACGCCGCTCTGGCCCCGTTGACGGCCGGCCACAAGGGCGCGCCGGCGCACCGCACGGGACGGGGCCTGCCGGTGATCGTGTACTCGCACGGCGCGGGCAGTCACCGCTCCGACCACACCGTCATCGTGCAGGAGCTCGCCAGCCACGGCTACGTCGTGGTGACGGTGGATCACCTCAACGACGCGTTCAGCCAGCTGCCCGACGGCCGGGTGGTGACCCCGATCAGGGACGAACCGCTGTACGCGGTGGACTACGCCACGGACGTCCGTTTCGTTCTCGACCGCGTCGAGCAACTCGCCGCCGGACACAGCCCCCACACCGGGCACCACCCGCTGCCGGCCGGGTTGTGCGAGGCCCTCGATGTGTCGCGCATCGGTATGTTCGGCTGGTCGAAGGGCGGCACGGCCACCGCCTGCGTCATGCTGGCAGACCGGCGCGTACGGGCCGGTCTGAGCCTGGACGGACCCATGCGGCCCGGACCGACGCAGCCCACGGTCACCACCGACCTGGACCGGCCCTTCATGATGATGACCGCCGGATTCACCCGCGCCGACGACCCGAACGTAGCTGTGTTCTGGTCCCACTTGAAGGACTGGCGACTCAACCTCCAGGCCGACGGCGCGACTCATCAGTCCTACGGCGACACCCAGGTGCTCATGCCCCAGTTGTCGAAGCTGGTCGGCATGAGCGACGAAGACCTGCGGGACTGGATCGGCACCCTCTCCCCGGCCAGGGCCGTGAAGATCCAGCAGGCCTACCCCCTCGCCTTCTTCGACCGGCACCTGCGCCACAAGCACGGCCACCTGCTCGACGGACCTTCGCGGTCCTTCCCCGAGGTGCGGTACCTGCCGTAGGGATGCGTACGGACCGGCGGTGCAACAGGGGTCCTCCGCGGGCAGCACCGAGGGCCGAACTCCTCGGCCCGGTCCTATGACCCGGCTGGCTCTCCAGGTCTCCTACGACGACGGCCGCGCCGTCACCCAGTCCGTCATACGGGGCTACCGGATCGCCACCGTGCACTGACCCTGCACGACGGCGCCCGCGTGGGGGGCCTCTACAGAAGGGGGCCCGGGCCTGTCCCTGGGGTCGATCACACGCGAGGCCGGTTCAACAGCCGGGAGAGCACGATGGCGCTTTCGGTCCGTTCGACAGGAGCTGTGGCGCGCACGCGCTGGATGGCCTGTTCCAGGTGGTGGATGTCTCTGGCGAGCATGTGGACGACTGCGTCGGCGGCGCCGGAGACGGTACAGGCTTCGACGACCTCGGGGATGCCCTCCAGTGCTCGGCGCAGTTCGGCGGGGGTGGGGTTGCCGGTGCAGTAGATCTCGACGAAAGCCTCGGTGTGCCAGGCCAATGCCTGAGGGTCGATGAGAGCGGTGTAACCGCGGATCGCGCCTGTGGCCTCCAAGCGGCCGAGACGCCGCTTGGCGGCGGGCGCGGACAGCCCGGCAGCCTTGCCGATCTGGGCGTACGTGGCACGTGCGTGGTGCAGCACGTAGCGGATGATCGCTTCATCGATGGCGTCCATGACCCCACTCCAGACGTCGGAACCTGTGGCGCGGCGCAAGTATTTGCCATGAGCCCACCGACATTGCAAGAAATCGACAGTAGGCAGCAGCGAATGGCGATTGCTTGCGTTGTCGGCCCGAACATAGTCTCCGGCTTGTCCCGATGTCACGTGCCTGGAGCAGTGTTGAGATGACAGCAAGCCTGAGCGGTGTGGAAGCCTCGGCACTGGCCGCCGTGGACGAGGCGGCCATCGGCCGGCTGCTGCTGGAACTTCTCTCTGTTCCGAGCGTGACGGGGAGCGCCGCCGAGTCCGAGCTCCAGCATGTCCTGGCCCGGCATCTGGAGCGGATGGACCTCGATGTCGACCTGTGGTCCATGAACCTGCCCGAGCTACGTGCCCATCCCGATTTTCCCGGCAGCGAGGCCCCGCGCACGGAATCGTGGGGCCTGGTGGGCGGCACGCGGCCGCAGGGCGACGGGCCGACCCTGGTCCTCCAGGGGCACGTCGACGTCGTCCCTTCCGGAGACCTGGCGCGATGGCAGGGCGACCCCTTCCGTCCCCGGGTCACCGAGGACGTGGTCCACGCACGGGGAGCGTGCGACATGAAGGCGGGCGTGGTGGCGATACTCGCCGCCCTGGCCGCGATACGCCGAGCGGGCGCGAAGCTGCGCGGCCAGGTGTCCGCGCACTTCGTGGTCAGCGAGGAGGACGGGGGGCTCGGAGCGTTCGGAACCCTCGAACGCGGCCACACCGGTGATGCCTGCATCATCACGGAACCGACCAGCGGCGCGCTCATGACCGCGAACGCCGGCGCCCTGACGTTCCGTATCGAGGTGCCCGGCCGCGCCACCCACGGCAGCACCAGATACGTGGGGGTGAGCGCCGTCGACGCCTACCTGCCCATCCACCGCGCGCTCGCCCGTCTCGAGGCCCGCCGCAACACCGGCGCCGGCCCCCTGATGGCCGAATACCCCATTCCCTACCCGCTGTCCGTGGGTACCGTCCGGGCCGGCGACTGGGCCAGCAGCGTGCCCGACCTGTTGGTGGCCGAGGGAAGACTCGGTGTCCGGCTGGGCGAGGATCCGGCACAGGCGCGCACGAACTGGAGGTGTGCGTGGCCGAAGCCTGCGCGGACGATCCGTGGCTGCGCACCCACCCCGCCACGGTGACGTGGCCCGGAGGCCAGTTCGCCAGCGGACGGCTGCCCGCCGGACACCCGCTCGCGGCCCTGGTCGGGGACGCGCACGCCGACGTCACCGGCGGCCCACGCCCGCCGGAGCGAGGCGCTCCCTACGGCAGCGACCTGCGGTTGTACTCCGGGGCGGGCATCCCCACGCTGCAGTACGGCCCCGGCGACGTACGCCTCGCGCACGGCCCGCAGGAACAGGTCCGCGTCAGTGAAATCGTCACCGTCACCCGGGCGCTGGTACTCGCCACGCTGCGGACAGTCGGCGCCGAGTAGTACCGCCGGCACCCCGCCCCTTCTGGACGACGTACCGCCGGGCGCTGCCGCTGCCCTGACCTCGACCGAGATCTTGGGCCCGTCGCAGCGCCGCCGTCCAGCGCTTCTCGACCCAGCACGAAGCGCCCGCCCGCGCCGACGACACCGATCACGGGCCCGCGGGCTACGTCTTCACCGAGAGCCCCGTGCCGTTGTTGTGTGGGATGATCGGCCGCATGATCAAAGCTCCGGCACGGAAGGGCGGCCTCCGCCCCGGCCGATGACGTGGCCGGACGAGGCCGTGGCCCACGGCACCGCCACCACACCCGCCCACCCCGCCCGTATCGCACTCTTCGAGGCGGTACGCGCCGACCGCACGGGCCCCATCGCCACCCGGCTGCTCCAACTCGCCCACGCCGACACCCCCTTCGTACGCCGAGAGGCCTTGAACCTCCTCGACAGCATGGCCCACGAACGGCCATGGCCGGCAGCCGTCAATGCCGCAGTGGCCCGGCTCAGTGACCCCGACGAGGAGGTACGGCGCCGAGCCGCCTGCCTCTTCGGCTACCGCGGGCAGCCCGACCTGGTTCTCGCGGCCCTCGGCGAACTCACCGACCCTGTCGTGCGCACCATCCTGGCCAGGGCGCTCGGCTCGACCACCGCCCACCTGACGGATGACGACCTCGCGTCGGTCCGCTTCCTCGCCCACCTGGAGACGCTGCGGGCGGCGCCACCCACGCGATGGCGCTCCCTGGACGCCGCGCTCCTCGACGACGTCCGGGAGGCCGCGCACCACCTGGAGGACATCGGGCACATCTGGGGCCAGGCCCTGTACGGACTGAGGCGCGAGCACGACACCTACGCCCTCGTCGGCCGGCTCCTCGCCGACCCCGTCACCCGGGACATCGGCGCCGACCTTGCCCGCGAGGCGTGCCACGACTGGCGGGCGGCCCCGGTCAGGCTGCTGCCACTGCTCGTCCAGCACCGCGGCCAGTCGGTCACCCCGGCTCTTGGCGCGGCCCTCACGACAGCCTCGATCTCCGAGGCGGCGATACGGACGCACGGAAGTCTCCTCACCGAAATCCCCTGCACACCGTCCCCGAGAGCGCGCCGGATGCCGTCCACCGCGCCGGCCTACGACAGCGCAACCGCCGCCGCGGTCCTCACCGCCAAGCCCGTGGGCCTCACCCGCCTCGCTCACACCTCCGAGATCTTCGGGGCCCTCATGGACGCCGGGCCGCTGACCTTCCGGCAGGCGGCCCAGTTGTACAACCTGACCTTCCGTCGCCCCGGCCGGTCACAGGCGGAGTGTGCCCCTCTGTGGCTGCGGCACGCCGGTCCTTCCGCACTGCCACGGCTGCTCGCCCTCATGACACCGCACCTGGCCGACTACGCGATCGGTGAGTACTACCTGGCGGGCCTCGCCCGGATGGGCGGCCACGCGCGCGCCGCACTGCCGGCCGTGACGGCGCTGATCGACAGACGTACCCGCATCCCCGTCAACGACTCCACCCGCGACGCCGAGATGAGACTGGACGAAAGCCTTCTGGCCGCCGCACTCAGAACCCGTCGCGCGATTGTTGCGGAGCGCCCTGCCGGTCGAAACTCCCCGGATTCTCCCCAGGGCTGATCGCGGACGTCTCCGAGGTCGTCTCCGGGACCGCGAGCAGCTGTTGTGGTGACCGGCTCGGCGCTCACGCGGGCGCGGGCCCTCGGCCGTGCGGTGGCTGCCTCGCCCGTGGCGGGTGAGGCGGGGGAAGGGCTTCTGAGCTGCGATAGAGGTGGCGAACGGGTCGCCGCCGGTCACCCCCGTCGGGGTGCCGGGTCCAGTCGGCGAGGTGGTGGCCGTGAAGCAGTGGCGGGCTCTGATCGTGCTCGGGACGGCGCAGTTCCTGATGGTGCTGGACACGTCCGTCATGAATGTCTCGATCAGCCAACTGGTCGACGACTTCGACACCGAGGTCACTGCCATCCAGGCCGTCATCACGCTGTACGCGCTGGTCATGGCCGCCTTCATGATCATCGGCGGCAGGTTCGGTGACATCCTCGGCCGTCGCAGGCTCTTCTTCCTCGGCCTGGTGGTCTACGGCACCGGCTCGGCCCTGACCGCCGTCGCGCCCACCCTGTGGGTCCTCGCCCTCGGCTGGTCGGTCATCGAGGGTCTCGGCGCCGCGATGGTGCTGCCGGCCATGGCAGCGCTCGTCGCCGAGTCCTACCGGGGCCGGGACCGGGCCGTCGCCTACGGCGTCATCGGCGGCCTCGCCGGGGCCGGGATCGCCGTCGGCCCGCTGCTCGGCGGCTGGGTGACGACGTACCTCACCTGGCGGCTGGTCTTCGCCGGTGAGGTCCTGGTCGTCGTGGCCGTGCTGTGCTTCCGCCGCGCGATCACCGAAGCACCCCGGACCGGGACCCGGCCCTCGATGGACGGTGTCGGCGCCGTGCTGTCGGCGGCGGGCCTCGGTCTCGGCGTGCTCGGTGTGCTGCAGAGCAGTACCTGGGGCTGGGTGCAGCCCCGCAACCCGCCGTTCACCGTCATGGGCTTCGCCCCGACCCTCTTCGTCATCGGCGCCGGGGTGCTCGTCCTGGCCGCCTTCGCGCGTTGGGAGCATCGACGGGCCGCCCATGGCGCCGAACCCCTGGTCCACCTGCCCCTTCTGCACCGGCCCCCGCTGCGGTCGGGTCTGCTGGCCCTGCTCAGCCAGAACCTGATCCTGCTCGGGCTGTTCTTCACCATCCCGCTCTACCTCCAGGTCGTGCAGGGCTTCGACGCCTTCCAGACCGGACTGCGGCTGCTCCCGGTGTCCGTCACCATGCTCGCGGCCTCCCTGGTCGCCTCCCGGCTGGGCCGACGGGCCGGTCCGCGCCGGGTGGTGCGGCTGGCCCTGGTGACGCTGGCCGGGGCCATCGTGTGGCTGCTGTCCACCATCGACCCCGTCATCGACGACACCCAGTTCGCGCTGGCCATGGCACTGCTCGGCATCGGCATGGGGCTGCTCGCCTCGCAACTGGGCAACGTGGTGCAGTCCAGCGCGGGAGAAGAAGAACGCAGCGAGGTCGGCGGACTGCAGTTCACGGCCCAGAACCTGGGGTCCGCCCTCGGCACCGCGCTCATCGGATCGCTGCTCATCGGCGCCCTGGCCCACGCCTTCACCTCCCAGGTCGAGGACGACCCGGCGCTGTCGCGGGAGGCCAAACAGCAGACCAGTGTCGCTCTCCAGGCCGGGATCAGCTTCGTCCCCACCGATCAGGTGCGCACGGCGGCCGAGCGTGCCGGGCTGTCACCCTCCGAGGTCGACGCCCTCGCCGACTCCTACGCCTCGGCCCAGCTGGACGGCCTGAAGGCGGCGATCCTCGCCACCGGCGGCATCACCCTCGCCGCGTTCCTGGTCACCCCACGACTGCCGGGCGGACGGTCCGACCGTCCGATGCCACCCGGTACCGGGGCCCCGTCCGCTCCGCGCCACTCGGAACACTGAGGCGGCGGCGGGCACAGGAACAGGGCATGGAACTGCCACCGGAGGCGGTGACCGGGGCGTTCCCAACCGGCGTCGGCATGAGAGGAGGCAGGGGAGATGTCCACGAGCAGGCGAGCCGCGTCCCGCGACGGGCACGGCGCGGAGCGACGGGCCCGCGCCGACTACACCGGCGGTGTCTACGGTTCGATGCTCGCCTCCTCCGTGATCATCGGTGCCGGGACCCTGGGGGACTTCCCCCGCCTCGAACTCGTTCTTCTGCTGCTGCTCACCGGGCTGGTGTTCTGGATCGCACATGTGCACGCCCAACTGTTCGGGGCTCGGCTCGCGCAACGGCACCCGGACCGCCGGATCGTGCTGGAGGTGTGCCGTGACGAGTGGCCGATCGCCAAGGCCTCGGTCCCGCCGGCCGCCGCCGTCGCGGTCAGCCCGCTCCTCGGCCTCGATGTGCCGGGCGCCCTCTGGCTGGGTCTCGCGGTGGCCGTGGCCGGACAGGTGGGCTGGTCGGTGGCGGCGGCCCGCCGGGTCCACGCCCCCTGGGGCCTGGTCGCCGTCACTGCCTCGGTGAACCTGCTGCTCGGCCTCCTGATCATCGCGTTCAAGCTCTACCTGACCCATTGACTCACCTCCCCGGGGTGAGGCCGGGCCGGTGCCGCAGGACCGACGATCGAAGAGACGACGTACGAAGAGAAGACGCACGAAGAGACGACGATCGAAGACGTCGAAGAGCAGACGTCGAAGAGCAGACGTCGAAGAGCAGTCGGTCGAAAAGAAGGGGCGTAGCCCGCCCGTAGCCGGCCATGGGGGTACACCGCTCATGCGCTACGAGATCCGCGTCGACGGAAAGCTGTCGAAGGCGCTGACCGGTGCCTTCCCCGAGCTGGACCATGTGGTGATGTCCGGCCACACCGTCCTGTTCGGGCACGTCGTCGACGAGGCGCATCTGTACGGGCTGCTGGCCCGCTGCCAGTCCCTGGGGCTGCGCGTCCTGGAGATGCGTCAGCTGCCGGAGTGAGTCAGAGGTTCTCGGCGCGGACCCGGCCCGTGTGCGCGGCCACGCCCAACGCCTCGAAGTCCCGCTCGTTCCGGTCGGCGTAGGACTGCGCGAACTCGGCGAGCGCCCGGTCGAAGCGGTCGCTGCCGCCCAGGTACGCGGCGATGGCGACGGGGTCGCCGGAGCGGGCGTGGGCCCGCGCCAGGCCGGCGCCGCACACCCGGGCGAAGAGCCGCAGCAGGGCCGGATCCCAGGTCTCCGGGCGCGCGATGCCCTTCCAGTCACGCAACTGCCGTACGTAGAAGTCCCGTTCGCGCCCGTCGAGACCGAGGACATGGGTCCAGCCTAGGAAGATGTCGCTCGTGGTCTGCATCAGCCGCTGCCCCGACACCACCCGGCGGCCCTGGTTGTCGTAGTTGTCGCCGCCGAGCTGCGCGGACAGGACGGACTCCTGAGCCTCCTTGGCCTGGAGCAGCAGCGGGTCGGTGTCGTCACGGCCGAGCAGCAGCACGATCCAGCACCGCGTTCCGACGCTGCCGACGCCCACCACCTTCCGGGCCATGTCGACCACGTGGTAGCGGCGCAGCAGATGCCGGCGCTCGGACGACAGGGTCCGTGCGTACCGGTCCAGCACGTTCCGCAGCTCCTTCTCCTGATTCTCCACGGCGGAGTCCGCCAGCAGGTCCCGGAGCGGGGTGATCAGCGGAGCGTCGGGGGCGATCCGACGGCCCTCGGCCGTGACCCGGGTCAACTTCTCGAAGGCCTGGAGATGGGTGCGCGTACGGGCCTTCGCGGTCGCCTCGGCCGTACGGCGTCTGCTCTTCCTGTCCATCGACGAGGCCATCAGCTCCCGCAGCCGGTCGGCGTCGTCCTGGGCGTACCAGATGTCCAGGGTGGGCATGCCGGCGAACTCGCGCATGCGGCGCCGGTACGTCTTCACGCACGTCCGTACCGCCCTGTCCTGCTCCTCGGTCGAGAAGCCGTTGGCCCGGCCCGCGATGACGAAGCTGGCCGCCAGCCGTTTCACGTCCCATTCGAACGGACCGGCCAGGGTCTCGTCGAAGTCGTTGATGTCGAAGACGAGATGGCGTTCGGGTGAGGCCAGCAGCCGGAAGTTGAGCAGATGGGCGTCACCGCAGAGCTGCACGGTCAGACCGGTGTTGGGGAGGGGCCCGAGATCGGACGCCATGACGGCCGCCGCGCCCCGGTAGAAACGGAACGGGGATTCGAGCATCCGGCCGTAGCGGATGGGCACCAACTCCGGTACGCGCGTGACCGACTGACGATCAATCACCTCGATCGGGTCGGTCCGGTGGGCGTCCGCGTCCGACTCGAACCAGCCGTGGCAGGACCGCGACGCGCGTTTGCGCGCCTCCCGTCCGTGCGCCGCCCTCTCGGCCACGGTCGATGACGCCGTGGATGCGCTGGCACTCGTCATGACACACACCTCCTGAACCGCCGGCCCGGCGTACCGTCCACCCTCCTCGGCCCCGTTGCGTACGGGGATCACCCGCCGGGGGTGATGCCCGCGGGCGGGGAGGGGCGGGACGCTGGCCCGGTGAGGTCACCGCGTACCGCCGTGCGTCGGCGGCGCGGAAGCGGCCCGCTCGGCGCGAGGACGCGATGCGAGAGGACGCGATGCGAGAGGACGCGATGCGCGACGCGAAGACGCGACGCGAGACGCGAGGACGCGAGGAGGAGCCATGACCGAGTCTCCTGGCCCGCCACCGCGTACCGGGGCGGACGATTACAGGCCTGGTGGGACCGACCCCGGGCCCGGCGAGGCGGACCGTCCGCCCGGCGGGGGCGCCTCCTCAGTGTCGGGTGATCCGGCGGAGGTGCTGGGGAGGGTCGGCCGGTCCTGGAAGTGGATCCTCGGATCGGCGCTGGCCACGCTCGTGCCGGGTGTCATCCTCCTGGTCTGGCCGGACGGGACCCTGCACGTCATCGCGGTCCTGCTCGGGCTGTACCTGCTCGCGATCGGGGCGTTCCGGTTCGTCGACGTGTTCGCCCGGGAAGAGCCGGGCGAGCGGCTGCCCGGGCTGCTCCTCGCGCTGCTGTACGTGCTGGCCGGTGTCCTGTGCCTGCGGAACCCGCTGCAGACCATCACGGCGCTCTCGCTGATCGTGGGGATCGTCTGGCTGGCCGGCGGCATCCTGACGCTCTACACCGCTCTCGCCGCCAAGAACCTCCCCCACCGGGGCTTCGTCCTCGGCGTGGCGGTGCTCGGCATCGTCGCGGGGATCGTGGTCCTGGTGCTGCCGGCCGAGTCGGCCACGGCACTGACCCGCCTGCTCGGCCTGTGGCTCGTCCTGCTCGGCCTGGCCGAGGCGACGGTCGCCCTCGCCTGGCGGGCCGCCCTCCGCCGGGCGGCCCTCACGGGCTCCCGCGCACCGACCACGGGCGCCGTCTGAGCCTCCCGCACACCCCGAGGAGAAGCCATGGTCCCGGGCAACGACGCCGTACCCCCACCGAACTCCGACCCGCCCGGCAGCCCCGGCCCGCCCGGCAGCCCCGGCCCGAGGGACGAAACCGGCTCGGCCGCCGGCGCCGTACCGGACGGTGGATCCGGTATGGCCGGTGGTGCCCGTCCGGACGGTGAATCCGGTCCGGCCGGGGGCGCCGTACCCGGCGCTGAGGGCGGTGGGCACCCGCTCAGCTCCGAGGAGCGTGCCGAGTACGAGCGGTTGCGGCGGCACGCCGGGGTGCGGCACCGGCGGCTGCGCAAGGCGGGGGCCGCTGTTCTGCTCGTGGTGACCCTGCTGCTCGCGCCCCTCGCCGTCGTCGCGGCCTGGGTGGAGGACACCGTCGCCGACACCGACCGGTACGTCGAGACGGTCGCCCCGCTGGCGTCCGACCCGGCGGTCCAGAACGTGGTGATCGAGCGGCTGACCGACGAGGTCGTCAAGAACGTGGACGTCAAGGCGGTGACGGACGCCCTCACGAAGGTGCTCGCCGACAACGGCGCGCCGCCGCAGGTCGTGGCCGGCGCCGGGGCCCTCGACGGCCCGCTGCGCTCCGTCGTGCGGACCGTCGTGGACCGCAACGTCACCCGCGTCATCACCAGCGAGCTCTTCCGGCAGGTCTGGGAGGGCTCCAACCGGCAGGCGCACGCGGCCGTGGTGCACATGCTCACCGGCGAGCGGGAGGGCGCGCTGCGCGCCACCGGCGACACGATCCAGCTCGATGTCGGCGCCGTCGTCGACCAGGTGCGGGAGCGCCTCGTGGACGCGGGCTTCGACAAGGCCGCCGCCATCCCCGACAGCGACCGGACGGTCACCCTGTTCCACACCGACGAACTGGGCAAGGCCCAGGACGCCATGCGGCTGCTGAACATCCTGGGCACCTGGCTGCCCGTCATCACGATCGCCCTCGCCGCCCTGGCGGTGTGGACCGCCCCCGGCCACCGGGTGATGCTGCTGATCACGTCGCTCGGCCTCAGCCTGATGATGGGGGTGCTGCTCGTTTCGCTGGCCGTCGTCCGCCGCATCTACCTGGACGCCGTACCCTCCGCGACCCTGCCGCCCGACGCCGCGGCGGCCGTCTTCGACACCTTCCTGCGCTTCCTGCGCGACAGTACGCGCACCCTGCTCGTCGTCTTCCTGGCCACCGCCCTCGCCGCCTACCTGTACGGTCCCGGGCGGGTCGCCCGTCGGGTACGGGCCCTGGCCCGGCGCGGAACCACGGCGGCCGGACGGTCGCTGCACAGCGCGGGAGTGAGCACCGGGCGCACCGGACGCGGCCTGGCGGCCCACCCTCGCTGGACCACCGGCGTCGTCCTCGGGGCGGGCGCGCTGGCCCTGCTGCTCTGGAACCGCCCCACGGTCGGCGCGGTCGTCCTCGTCGCCGTCCTGGTCATGGCCGTACTGGCGCTGGTGGCGGTGGTCGCCGCCGCGGCGGATCCCGCCCCGGACGAGGCCGGTCTCACCCGCCCGGGGTGAGGCCGCCCGGCTCCGGTCGTGCGCATGCTGAGACCGGCGCCGCCCGTGGTGCCACGGGCGGCGCCGAGGACGGCAGGACACCTGCCGGGCGAACGCCCGGGACGGAGGAGAGACATGAGTGGTCCGACGTACCTCGCGTACGACTACCCGCTGCTGAGCGTCTTCTGGTCCATGCTCCTGCTGTTCCTGTGGATCATGTGGTTCGTGCTGCTCTTCCGGGTCGTCGTCGACATCTTCCGCGACGACGACATGAGCGGCTGGGCCAAGGCGGGCTGGCTGGTCTTCACGATCCTGCTGCCGTTCCTGGGCGTGTTCGTCTATGTGATCGCCCGGGGCAAGAACATGGGCCGCCGCGAGGTGGCACAGGCGCGTGCGCAGCAGACGGCCTTCGACGACTACATCCGGCAGACGGCCAAGGGCGGCGACGGACGGTCCAGCAGCGTCGACGAGCTCGCCAGGCTGTCCGAGATCCGCTCGCGCGGCGACATCACGGACGAGGAGTTCCGTCGCGCGAAGGAACTGGTCCTGAGCGGTCACGGAGCCTCGGCGGGCACGGGCGTCGGCCCGACCGCCGCCGGACGCTGAGGCCGGATCCGACGCCCGTCGCGGACGACCTCCGTCCCGGACGACCCCCGTCGCGGACGACCTCCATCCCGGACGACCCCCGTCCCGGACGACACCGAATCGAGGCAACGGTATGACCGCCACACACACCGGACGCATGCACTCGACCAAGCGGTCACGGCCCTTCGCCGAGGGGCTGACGGCCTTCGCCGCCGTCATGCTCATGATCGCGGGCGTCCTCGACATCTGCCGGGGCGTCATGGCCATCGCCGAGGACGACGTCTTCGTCTCCACCCGGGACTACGTCTTCCAGTTCGATCTCACCGGCTGGGGCTGGGTCCACCTCGCCCTCGGCGCCGTGGCCGTGCTGGTCAGCCTGGGACTCTTCCAGGAGTCCCTGTGGGCCCGCGTCGCCGGCGTCGCCATCGCGGGCCTGATCATCGTCGCCAACTTCCTGTCCCTGCCGTACTACCCCGTCTGGTCCATCGTGATGATCGCCTTCTCGGCCTTCATCATCTGGGCGCTGTGCGTGGTCAGGCGGGACTGACTCCGGGGCGGCGCTCCACTGCGCGCCGAGCCTCTGAACGTTCGGGGGCGCCGGGCGTGGTGAGACGCCTGCGGCGCCGATCCGTATATCTACCTGCATGTAGAGTCCTGCGGGTTCGGTGATCACGACCGCCGGGCGTACAGGGGGCAGTCGACCGGCCGGGCACGGCCGAGGTGGGGGAGGGCCGGTGAGTGGTACGGGTAGGCGGCGCGCGGGTGCCGGAGGCGGCGGGACGCGGCTGACACGGCGGGGCCGTACGGTGAGCTGGCTCGCCGGCGGCGCGGCCCTGGTCGTCCTCGGAGTCGGCGGCGTCGGGGCCTGGGTCTACAAGGACCTGGACAACAACATCACGGGCGCCGACGTCGACAGCAAGCTCGGCGGGGACCGCCCGGTCAATCTGAGCCCGGGTTCGAAGAACATCATGGTGGTCGGCTCGGACAGCCGCGACGGGGCCAACGCGAAGTACGGCAAGGACCTGACCACCATGCAGTCCGACACGCTCATGGTGCTGCACCTCCCCGCGAACCGGGAGTGGGCCACCGTCGTGTCGTTCCCGCGTGACTCCTGGGTCGAGATAGCGGCGTGCGAGAAGGGCGACGGCAGCACGTCGGGCCCGCACCTGGCGAAGATCAACGAGGCGTTCGCGATCGGGGGTTCGGGCGGCGAGGTCGCCGGCGCGGCCGCCTGCTCGATCAGGACGGTCGAGGCCAACACCGGTCTGCGCATCGACAACTTCATGTCCGTCGACTTCCAGGGCTTCAAGGGGATGGTCGACGCCCTGGACGGCATCGAGGTCTGCCCCGAGCAGGCCATCAAGGACGACAACGCCCTCCTCGACATGGAGGCCGGCTGCCAGACCGTCGACGGCGAGACGGCACTCGGCTACGTGCGGACCCGCTACGCCGTCGGCGACGGCTCCGACATCGGACGCATCGGCCGGCAGCAGGAGTTCATGGAGACCCTGGCGGCCAAGGCCAAGTCCCGCCTGACCAGCCCCACTTCGCTCTACGGCTTCCTGAAGTCCGCCACCAAGTCGCTGACCACGGACGAGGATCTCGACGGTATCGATCCGCTCTACGACCTCGCTTCCCAACTCAAGGGCATCCCCAGCGAGCGGCTGACCTTCCTGACCGTCCCCAACTATCCCCGTGAGGCCGACGTCCCGGCCGACCGGGCCAACATAGTCTGGCAGTACCCGCAGGCCGCCGACCTGTTCACCTCCCTGGCCAACGACAAGGAGGTCGACAAGAAGAAGCTCCAGGCGCAGGCCAAGAACGAGCTGATCTACGCCTCCGACGTGCGTGTCCAGGTCCTCAACGGCACCGGTGTCTCCGGGCGGGCCGCCGCCGTCGCCGAGGAGCTGCGCGAGGCGGGGTTCACCGTCGTCGGTACGGGCAACGCGCCCGGGAACACCGACACCACCACGGTCGCCCATCCGGCCGACCTCACCAAGCAGGCGAGGGTCCTCGCCTCACGGCTGCCCGACATCAAGGCCACGCGGTCCGCCGACGCGGCGGCGGGAGTGGTGACGCTGGTGGTGGGATCGGATCTCGACCTGGAGAAACTGCGGTGACATTGCCGCGGTGACAGGGCTGCGGTGACGCGCGGACTCGCCGCGGTCCGGTGGTGGCCGGGCCGCGGCGAGGGCGTGGTACGGGGCTCAGCTGCCGGTGAGGGAGACGGCCACGTCCGTGATGTTCAGGGGGAACTTGGACTTGGCGGCGTCGTTCACGAGCGTGGCCTGCCCGGTGAAGACGTTGAGGGTGTAGAGGGACGGCGTGCTCGCGCCAGAGGCGGTGAGGGAGGCGAAGGCGGTGTTGTCCACCGTCTTGCCGCCGCTCAGCGTGCTGTAGATGTCCATCCCGGCATTGATCTGGGCGTCCAGGCCGAGGTTGCCGGTCGGGGAGAGTGTGCCGTTGTTGGCCGGCGCCTGGATGACGACCTGGTCGCTGGTCGTGTTGATGTCGAACAGCGTGGTCGCCGTGGACCCGTCGAGGTCGTTGTTGGTGTAGGCGGCGGCGGAGACGCCCTTGGTCGTGCCCTCGATCGGCGGGGTGGTGAGGTTCAGGTCCTGGATGGTCGTGTTGTCATTGAGGTTGTGGCGGAGGTTCTGCCCGTTGTCGCTGATGACGCGCAGCCGGTCGGCCGCCGGGTTGAAGTCGACGCCGAAGTTCGTGCCGTGCAGCGCGTACTGGAGCTGGGACACCTTGGTGACCACGACGTCCTGGCTGCCCGTCGGGATCTTGATCGTGTAGATGCCGCCCTTGTTGCCCACGCCGTACAGCGTGCCGTTCTGCACCCGGAAGTCGATGCCGATCAGGGCCGTGTCGCCGCTGAGGCCGGTGACCGCCCTGACCCAGTTGAGCACGTCCGCCCGGTCGGTCCAGAACGCGGCCATCAGGGTGCCGTCACCTGTGATCCCGTAGGCGCGCAGGCTGGGGGCGGCGGCGGGGGCGGCGGAACCGGTGCCCGGCGCCCCGAGCATGAGCGCGGTCGAGGTGGCCATGACCGCCATCGCCGCCATGATTCTCTTTCGTGTTCCTGCTTTCATCGGAGTTTCCCTCCCGTTTGGGCGTGCGCCCGTGTCCGGCGTTCGGTCGAGGAATTTCCGTACTCCTGCCCGTACTGATGGCCGGAACCGTTCCGGAGTGGAGCCGGAATGATTGCGGCGTTCTTCCCCCACGGGTGGGTACGCGGCTCTCATTAAGGCCGCTTTACGACTCCTACACAAGCGGAAGCGGTGACGGGAACGACCCGATCCGGGAATTTTGCGCACGGTGACAAAACCCGGTCGGCCCCCTTGCCGCCGTTTTATGCGGAGTGATGAACGCCGTCCGGATCTCGACTGTCGGCCCGTTCGGCCGGAATGACATGCTCGCGTCCATGGGGACCCTCTTCGCCGAACTGGCCCGTCAGGCGCCGACCAACGCCCGCCGGGAGGTAGAGACGTACACCCGCGAGATCGCGGAGTTCGGGTTCCTGGACAAGGACCCGCGGGCGCGGTCACAGACGCTGGACCACGCGGTCTGGCTCCGGCACCGCACCGTCGAACTGTCCCCGCACAACAGCGAGTTGAGCGACAGCGATCTTGAGTACATCGCATCGATGGGGGAGCTGCGGGCCGGTGCGGGCATGTCGCTCGACGCACGGCAGCAGGTGCTGCGGGTGCACACCGCGCTGATGCTGCGCGAGATCAACGAGGCGACCGAGGCCCAGCGCGGCGCCGGTGTGGACGAACTCATGCGGATGATGACCTGGTTCGCCCCACAGGGCGAGCGCGGCATCGGCGCCTACCGCCAGGGATTCGTCCGTGTACTGCGCCGTCGAATGCCGTACGTCGAACAGGTCGCCCTGCTGTCCCGGGCATTGCTGAACGGGGATCCGATAGCGGCGGAACTCGCCGACGCCGTCGACATGGAACTCCCGGACCGGTATGCGGTGACGGTCTTCCGGCTGCCGGACCCTCCCTCTGTCGACCGCGTCCTGGAAAACGAGATCGAAACCCTGGTGAAGAGTCACCGGACCCCGATCGTATGGGGTTCACGGGGCGGCGACGGGAGCGGTGAGCTGATCGCCCTCGTCCCCGTCTATTCCGGTGCCGCACGGGCGGAGAACGCGCCGCCGCACGCCGGCTGCGACCTCCTGCCCGAGCTCACCCCGGAGCACGTGGCGGACCTCGTGCGGGACGTGGCCCAGGCCCTCGGTCGGCCCTGTGCCGTCGGCACCTCCACCGCGCCGCTGCCCGAGCTGTCCGACGCGCTCGACCGGGCCCGGCGGATCAGCGACACCGCCCCGCTGCGGGACGCCTCCGCGCGGCAGCGGCCGCACACCCTGGCGGACCTCTTCGTCGAACTCGCCGTCGCCGACGTGCCGTTCGTCGACACCTGGCTGCGCGCACTGTCCGACCGGCTGGCAGCGGGCCCGGACCTGCTGGTCACGCTCGACACGTACTACCGGCACGACATGCACCGCGGCGCCACGGCGACCGCCCTCAACGTCCACACCCGCACTCTCGACTACCGCCTCCGCCGGGTGCGGGAGCTCACCGGCATGGACCCGGGCTCGACCCGGGGCGTGCGCGCGCTCAGCGCGGCCGTCGCCCGGCGCCAGTCGGGAGCGTGGCGCTGACCACGCGGAGTGCCGGGCCGTGCGGCAGCCTTCCTCGCGTCGGCGGCCCGGACCTGACGGTCGCCGTCCCCGTTCCGGCGCCGATACGGCAGGCTGGGCCCGTGAGCAACAGCGACCCCCTCTTCATCAAGATCTGCGGTCTGAAGACCGAGCAGGACGTCGACACCGCCGTCGAGGCCGGCGCCGACGCCGTCGGCTTCGTCTTCTCGGCCAGCCCGCGCCGTATCGACGCGGCCACCGCCGCACGGTTGAGCCGCCGGATCCCGGAGCACGTCCTGACGGTGGGCGTCTTCCGGCAGGAGCCCCTGGACGACGTGCGCTCCCTGGCCGCCGAGTCCGGCATCCGGGCGATCCAGCTGCACGGTCCCGACGACCGCGCCTACTACGACGAGCTGGCGGCTGACGACCGGACGCTGATCCGGGCGGCCGCGTTCGGGGACGCCGTACCGCGCTGCGGCGAGTACGGGGAGGACATGCTTCTCCTCGACGCCCCCGTCCCGGGCTCGGGCATCGCCTGGGACTGGGCGAGCAAGCCGCTGGCGGCCTCCGGGGAGAAATGGCTCCTCGCCGGCGGCCTCACCCCGGAGAACGTGCGCGACGCCGTCGCCGCCACCGACCCCTGGGGCGTAGACGTCTCGAGCGGCGTGGAGCAGCGCCGGGGTGTCAAGGACCCCGCTCTGATCAGAGAGTTCATCAGGGCGGCCCGATCGGGGAGGTGACGGGCGGCGCCCGGACCGCCACATTCACGGCTGTGCGTCACGGGGCCGGAGCTGTGAGTGTGCTGCCCGCCGTTCCCCCGGAAGTGACCCTGGGGTAGGGTCCCCACGGTCCCGGCTACCGGCTGAAGGTGGGCCGGTACGGGGAGTGTCGGAGGGGCGGCATGGTGAGGGAAACCCACTCGGGTGAGGGCGTGTCCGTGGAGCTGGACGGTGTGGGGTTGGAGGAGATGTCTCCCGAGCCGCTGCTGACCCGGGACTACGAGACGCGTCCGTCGTTGGTGTACGAGCGGCTGAGGCAGCGGCACGGCGCGGTGGCGCCGGTGGATCTGCTGGGCGTGCCCGCCTGGCTGGTGCTGGGCTACCGCGAGGCGCTCCAGGTGCTCCAGGACGACGCCGGCTGGCCCAAGGGCCTGGAGAACTGGCGGGCCAGGACCGAGGGCCGGGTCCCCGCCGACTGGCCGCTCGGTCCCTCCCTGGAGGTCAACCACGTACTCATCCAGGGCGGCCCCGGCTACCGGACCCTGCGGACCGCGTGGGACCAGGCGCTCAAGCCGTTCCAGGACCCGCGCAACCCCCAGGCCAAGCGGCTGAAGGCGGCCGTCACCGCCTACGCCGACGAGCTGATCACCCTGATGGGCCAGGCGGGCGGCACGGGGCTGGCGGACCTGTCCGCCCAGTTCTCCCGGCCCCTGCCGCTGATGGTGGCCAGCCATCTGCTGGGCTTCCCCGGCTCCCAGGGCGACGACGCCCTGATGGACATGTGGCGGGTACTGGACGCGGGTCCCGACGCGGGGCCCGCCCTGGACCGGCTGCTGGGCGCGCTGGCGGAACTCGCCGAGTCGAAGCTGAAGACGCCGGGGGAGGACTTCCCGTCCTATCTGCTGGCCGCCCACCCGGACCTCTCGCTCGACGAGCTGGCCCGCGAACTCTTCATGCTGCTCGGCATGACCTCCGACCACGTCGGCATCCTCGTCTCCAACACGGTCGTCGAGGTCCTCTCCGGCGAGGACAGCGTGCGGGCCAGCCTCTCCGCCGGCATGGTCCGGGAGGCCATGAACCGGGTCGTCATGCGCAAGCCGCCGCTGGTGAACTTCGTGCCGAGGTTCGCAGCCGAGGACACGAAACTCGGCGAGTACACGATCCGCGCGGGTGACCCGGTCTGGGTCTCCTCCGCCGCAGCGCACGCCGACCCGCTCTTCGCCGCCCACGTGGCCCCCAGCACCACGGTGAGCACCCGTGCGCACCTGTCCTGGGGTGCCGGCCCGCGGCAGTGCCCGGCCCGCGAGCTGGCCTCGACGGTCGCGGCCGTCGGGGTGGGCCGGCTGTTCGAGCGGTTCGCCCACCTGGACCTGGCCCTCCCCGTCGACCAACTGCCCTGGCGTTCCTCGCCCTTCATGCGGGGCCTGCGCTCGCTGCCCGTACGGTACGAACTCGCGCCGACGGCCGAACGACCGCCGACGGAGGCGGGGGACCCCGGTGCGCGGGACGCCGGCGAGGGGGGCCCGGGCACGACGGCGGCGGTGACGCCGGACGTGTCCGCCCGCCAACGCTCCTCCCTGTGGCGCTACCTCACGGGACTGATCCGCCCCGGCCGGTGACCGACGCCCCGCACGTACCGGGCCGGGTCGGCCGGGCGGGCCGGCCGGGCCGCTCGCCGGCCTCGGCCGTGCCGTTCGGGTCCTGGATCTCCGCGTTCCGAGCCGGTCCGCTCGCCGGTCTCAGCTGTCCGTGCCCGTGAGCAGGCGTCGCGGGTTGGCGATGCGGAACGCGTACGCGGCCGGCCCGCCCAGGCCGAAGCCGGGCTGTTGCGGGGGCTCGGCGTAGGGGCGGTCGGAGCCTTGGACGACGGCGTCGACGCCCAGGGCACGGACCACCGCTTCGACGGCGGTCGGCCCGTAGGAGGACGTCTCCACGAAGACGCCCGGGTCCACCCCGGTGTCACGGCCGTCGCCGCGGGCGGCGAAACGCTCGCCGTGGAGCGGGGCGAGCCCGGCCAGCAGGGCGAAGCAGACCCGCAACCGGGGGTGGCGGGGGCGGCCGAAGGCACGGAAGGCGAACCACGCGGAGTGCATCTGCTGGACGTAGGGCACCATCGCGGGCCACCAGGCAGGCCCCTCGGTGCCGCCGGGGGCGGGACCCGGATGGACGAACAGGGGGAGGTCGCGCTCTTCGAGGAGATCGAGGAGCGGGGCACAACGGGTGTAACCGGCCGCGTCGGCCAGGGCGTTCGCCGGGAGCTGGAGGCCGACGAAGCCCCGGTCGAGGACCTCGACGGTGGCCTTCGCGTCGATGTCCCGTACACAGGCGGCGGCCCAGGCGCCGAACGGTTCGGGGAGCGCGGCGGAGCCCTCGTGGTACGCGTCGAGCAGGGGGCGTGCCTCGGCCGCGGGCAGCCACTCCACGCCGATCGGGGAGGAGAGCGAGACGAGGGCCCGGCCCAGGCCGTCGCTGTCGGCCAGTTCGGCACGGCGGACGATGTCATGGTCGGCGGCCGGGAGCTCGTAGGGCGGCTCGCCGTCGAGGAACAGGGTCCAGCCGTCCAGGTACGGCGGTTCGCGGCGTGACCTGAGGGCCGCCACCAGCGAGGGGGTCCACAGATGCTGGTGCACGTCGCAGTTGGTCATGACGCTCCTCCCACCCCCGAACGGTACCTCCCCGGCGCTGCCGTCGTGGTCCTGCACATAAGGGCGCAGGGTTAGGGAAGGCGGGGAAATCGGTCACCCCTGGTGCGGCTCGGTGTGAACGTAACGTGCCGTTCACGTAATTCCATTGACTGTCATTCAGGCACCGACAACTCTGCATGACCATATGCAGTCGGGTAAGGGGCAGTCTTGATCAGATTCGACGCGGTGAGCAAAAAGTATCCCAACGGCACGACAGCGGTGGACGACCTGTCCCTGGAGCTGGCCGAGGGCGGCATCACGGTCCTGGTCGGTCCTTCCGGCTGCGGCAAGACCACCACCCTGCGCATGATCAACCGCATGGTGGAACCGACCGCCGGCACCGTGAGCCTGCGCGGGCGGGACATCCGGGAGGTCAACGCGCCCGAGCTGCGCCGGGGCATCGGCTATGTGATCCAGCACGCGGGACTCTTCCCGCACCGCACCATCCTCGACAACATAGCCACGGTCCCGCTGCTGCTGGGCTGGGGCCGCAAGAAGGCCCGCGCCCGGGCCGCGGAGCTGCTCGAACTCGTGGGCCTGCCCGCCGAGATGGCCAAGCGCTACCCCAACCAGCTCTCCGGCGGACAGCAGCAGCGCGTCGGGGTGGCCAGGGCGCTGGGCGCGCCGACCCACCGGTGCTGCTGATGGACGAGCCGTTCAGCGCGGTCGACCCGATCGTGCGGGCGGAGTTGCAGGCCGAGTTCGTCCGGCTGCAGAAAAAGCTTCACAAGACGATCGTGTTCGTCACCCACGACATCGACGAGGCGATCAGGCTCGGCGACAACATCGCGGTGTTCCGCACCGGCGGCAGACTCGCCCAGTTCGACACCCCCGAGCGGCTGCTCGGCAGCCCCGCCGACGACTTCGTGGCCGACTTCGTGGGCCAGGACCGGGGAATCCGGCGGCTCTCCTTCGTCGACGCGGCCCGACTGCCGCTGCGCGACGGTCCGGTGCTGCCGTCCGAAGCCCCCGTCGCCGAGGCCCGGGCGGCGGACGCGCCCTGGGTGCTCGTCGTCGACGAAGCGCGACGACCGCTCGGCTGGGCCGCCACCGCCGACCTCCCGACGGCCGGCACCCTCGCCGACGCCCCGCTGACCCCGCTCGGTCACACGTTCAGCCTGGCCGGGGACTCCGCACGGGCCGCCCTCGACTCGGCCCTCCTCTCACCCGCCCGCCTCGCCGTCGCCGTCGACGCGGAGGGCGCGGTCGCGGGAGTCGTGGACGCACACGAACTCTCGACCGCTGCGAACGCGGTGACCACAGCGACCACGGCGTCCGGCGTGACCACGGCGACCGAGGCCTCGGCGTCGAAGGCCCCGGCCGTGGACGGGACCGCCGCCGTCGACACCCCGGGCGGTGGTGACCGATGACCGGTGACGAACCGCTCGTCCGGTGGCAGTGGATCGCCGATCACACCGGCGAGCTCGCCGAGTACACCGGCATCCACCTCAGACTCGGCCTGCTGCCCGTGCTGTTCGGGCTGATCGTCTCCGTGCCGCTCGGCATCCTGTGCCACCGCTGGCGCTGGCTCTACCCGCCGGTGCTGACCGTGTCCAACATCCTGTACTCGATCCCGTCGCTCGCCCTGTTCATGATCTTCGTCCGGTACACGGGTCTGACCGAACAGACCGTGATGATCCCGCTGACGCTCTACACCCTGTCCGTGCTGGTCCCCAACGTCGTCGACGGACTCGCCTCCGTCCCCGAGCCCGTCCGGCTCGCGGCGACCGCGATGGGCTTCGGCGCCGTACGCAGGGTCGTCCAGGTCGAGCTGCCGATCGCCGTCCCCGTCGTCATCGCCGGCGTACGGGTCGCCGCGGTCTCTTCCATCAGCCTCGTCGCGGTGGGGCAGCTGATCGGGCAGGGCGGCCTCGGCTACTACATCACCCGCGGTCTCCAACTCGACTTCCCCACCCCGATCGTCACCGCGATCGTCCTGATCATGCTGCTCGCGCTCGCCACCGACGCGTTGCTGGTGCTGGCGCAGCGCCTGCTCACCCCGTGGTCCCGGAACAAGGTGACGTCGGCATGAACGACTTCCTGAACCAGATGGAGCTCGTGGGGGACTGGCTGACCTCCTCCGCGCAGTGGCACGGCGACGACGGCATACCCCGGCGGCTCGTGGAACATCTCACCTACAGCGGACTGTCGTTGCTGTTCGCCGCCCTCATCGGTCTGACGTTCGGACTGCTCGTCGGGCACACCGGCCGGGGCGCCTTCGCCGTGGCCAGCGTGGCGAACCTCGCCCGCGCGATCCCCACCTTCGGCCTGGTCGTCCTCGTCGTCACGCTCGCCGGGCTCAGCACCGCGCCCGTCCTGGTCGCCCTCGTCGCGCTCGCGGTACCGCCGATCCTGATCAACACCTTCGAGGGCGTACGGGGCGTGGACCCCGCCGCCCGGGACGCCGCGCGCGGCGTCGGCATGACCGAGTGGGAGGTCCTCACCCGGGTCGAGGTGCCGATGGCGCTGCCCCTGATCCTCCTGGGCCTACGGGTCGCCGCGATCCAGGTCGTGGCCACCGCGACCGTCGCCGCGTACCCCGGTCTGGGCGGTCTGGGCCGCTACATAGTCGACGGACTCTCCCGCAACGACTACGAGTTGGTCATCGGCGGCTCCACGGTCGTCGTCGTCCTCGCACTCGTCGTCCAGATCGTGTTCACCGCGTTGCGACGCGTCGTCGTCTCGCCGGGCCTCAGGGCCTCGGCGTCGAAGTCCTGAACCAGAAAGGGAACATCCCATGCGAGGCATGTACCGAGGCGCCGCGTTCGGCCTCATCACCGCGCTCACGCTGACCGCCTGCGGCGGGGGCGGCGACAGCGACGACAACCCGCTGACCGACGGCGGCGGCAGCGGCGGCGGCAAGTCGATCGTCGTCGGCTCGGCGAACTTCCCCGAGAACCAGCTGCTCGCCGAGATCTACGCGCAGGCCCTGGAGAGCAAGGGTCTGAAGGTGACCCGCAAGTTCGACATCGGGGCCCGCGAGGTCTACTACGACCAGGTCGTCAAGGGCGGCATAGGCGTCTTCCCCGAGTACAACGGCGCCCTGCTGTCCGTGGCGGTCGACAAGAACAGCACGGCGACCAGCACCGAGGACATCAACGCCGAACTGAAGGAGAAGCTCCCGTCGTCCGTGGAGATCCTCGACTCCGCCGCCGCCGAGGACAAGGACTCGGTGACCGTCACCGCCGAGACCGCCGCCAAGTACAAGCTCAAGACCCTCGCCGACCTCAAGCCCGTCGCGGGCGACCTGACGCTCGGCGCCGGATCGGAGTTCAAGACCCGCACGCAGGGCGGCGTCGGCCTGGAGAAGGTGTACGGCGTCAAGTTCGGCAAGTTCCAGCCGCTCGACGCGGGTGCCCAGACCACCCTGGTGAAGCTGCTCAAGGACGACAAGGTGCAGGCCGCCAACCTGTACACCACCGACCCCGCCATCGTCGCGGACAAGCTGGTGGTCCTGGAGGACCCGAAGAACCTCTTCTCCTCGCAGAACGTCACCCCGCTCGTCTACAAGGCCGCCGTGGACGACAAGGCGAAGGAGGCGCTGAACGCCGTCTCCGCCAAGCTCACCACCGAGGACCTGCTGGAGATGATGAAGAAGCTCGTCAACGACAAGGAGGACGCCGACTCCGTCGCCGAGGACTGGCTGAGTTCGGCCGGCCTCGTGAAGTGAGCCGAGCCGACGGGATCGGCCGCTCCACCACCGTCCGCCCCGCCCCGCCCGGTACCGCGCCACTCCGCCGGGCGGGGGAGGGGACCGAGCACGCCGACCGGCTGGAGGACCGGATGACGGACGCCGTCGGCGCGGCCGCGCGGCTGCAGCGGCTCTTCGAGGGCCGTCGGCTCACCCCGACACAGCGTCGCATCGCGACCTGCCTGGTCCGGCGGGCCGCGGACGCGTCCTACCTGTCCAGCGTGGAATTGGCCCGGGTGGCCGGGGTCAGCCAGCCGTCGGTGACCCGCTTCGCGGTCGCCCTCGGCTTCGACGGCTATCCCGCCCTGCGCCACCACCTGCGGGCGGTCGCACCCACCGGGCACGGCGTCGACGGGCGGCCGGCCAACCCCTACCAGCGTGCCGTACAGGCCGAGATCGACAACCTGCGGCACCTGGCGTCCCTGCTCACGGACCCCGGACCCGTCGAACGCGCCGGCCGTCTGCTCGCCGCCTCCCGGCCCCTCCCGGTGCTCGGCCTACGCGCCTCCGCGGCCCAGGCGCGCGGCTTCGCCTACTTCGCGGCGAAGGTCCACCCCGACGTACGCCTCCTCGACGAGGGCGGCTCCCTGCTCGCCGACCGTGTCGACGCCGTCCGCCGGGCCGGGGCGAGCGCGCTGCTGTGCTTCGCGCTGCCCCGCCACCCGCGCGAACTCCTCGACGCGCTCGCCGGGGCCCGGTCCTCCGGCCTGACGATCGTGACCGTCGCCGACGGCACCTTCGCGCCGGTGGCCGCCCACAGCGACCTACTGCTCCCCGCCGCCGTGGGCACCGGGCTGGTCTTCGACACCGCCGGCGCCCCGCAACTACTGGGCCAGGTCCTCCTGGAGACGATGTGCGACGCGCTGCCGGACGCCCAGGCCCACCTGGAGGACTTCGACGCCCGGGCCGCCGCGCGCGGCCTGTTCGCCGACTGACGCACCCGGCCGCGCCGACTGACGCACCCGGCCGAACCGACAGCCGGGCACGGCCGCCCGAGGGGCGCGGCTCACTCGGTGGAGCGCAACGCCTTCCAGACGCGCGGCCGTACGACACCGTCGGCGACCAACAGCCCCCTGTCCTCCTGGAAGCTCTGTACCGCCGCCTCCGTGTCGGCGTCGAACTCGCCGTCGACGTCGAGGCTGTAGCCGCGCTTGCTCAGCATGCACTGTGCCTGGAGGACGCGGTCGCCACTGTCCCCGACGCGGGTTCGCCCGTTGCCGTAGTAGTACGTGCAGTCCGTCAGCCAGGCCGGGGTGGAGGGCTCGGTGGGCGTGTCGGTGGGCTCCTGGACCGGCTCGTCGGGGGCGCTGCTCCCGGGGTCGGGCGCGGAAGGGCCGGTGTGCGGGTCGTCGTCCGTGCCCGTGCCCGTCCCAGCGCCGGAGTCGGAGGCGGTCGCGTCGGGGTCCTCGGGGCCGCCGTCGGCCGAGGCCCGCTCGTCCTTGCCGGACACCTCCGCGTCGCTCGACCCGCCGTCCGGGGCGGCGTCCGCACCGTCCTGCTTCGAGGCCGAGGACACCGGGGCGTCGTCGTCGGGGAGGGCGTCGGCGGACCGCGTCGCACCCCGCTGCGGCGAGGCCGTGGTGGTGGCGGGGCTCAGCAGGGTGAGGACGACGACACCGGCGGTCGCCGTGCAGACGGCCACACCGGCGGCCCCGACCAGCACCCGCTTGCGGCGGAGCCGGGAGCGGGGCGGTGCCGGAGGTAACGGCTGCGCCGAGGCACCGCCGGGGCCGCTCGGCGCGGGGGCGGCGGCGGGAGCCTGTTCTTCCCGTCCGGGGCCGGGCTGTTCGAGGGGGAGGCGGCGCAGGGTCTCGTAGGCCCGCTGTCGGGTGAGGACCCTGCCGGCCAGTGGTTCGGGCCACGAGGTGTTCTCGCCCCCGCCCGTCCCGTCCCGCGGGGGCTGCGCCCCGCTGCCCGCGGGGGCCATCTCCTCGATCAGTTGTTCCGGTGTCGGCCGCTGGTCGGGCTCCTTGGCCAGACAGGCGGCGAGCAGGGCGGCGAGCGGGGCGTCGGCCGCCGCGATCTCGGCGAGCACCTCCGGGTTGGGCTCCTCGAACGCCACCCGGTGCATGACGTCGACGCCGGTGCCGTCACCGAACGGCGCGCTGCCGGTCGCCGCGAAGACCAGCGCGCAGGCCAGCGAGAACACGTCCGAGGCCGTGTCGCAGGCGCCCGTGCGCAGATACTCCGGCGACATGTAGGCCGGGGTTCCGACCCGGTTGCCCGTGCCGGTGATCGCGCTCGCGTCGGCGGCCTTGGCGATACCGAAGTCGATGACGTGCGCGCCCCACGCGGACAGCAGGACGTTGGACGGCTTCAGGTCCCGGTGCACGATCCCGGCGGCGGAGAGGTCGGCGAGCGCCCGCCCCAGCTCCGCCACCAGCCGTCGGACGGCGACGACGGGCAGCGGCCCGTCCTCGTGGACGGCCGCCGCCAGGTCGAGCCCCGGCAGGAACTCGGTGGCCATCCACAGCAGTTCGTCCCGGAAGCCCGTCCCGGCCAGTCGCGGCATGCGCGGCGTGCGCACGCGGCCGTGGACCGCCGCCTCCCGCTCGAACCGGCGGCGGAACCGCTCGTCCTCCGCGTACTCGGGCCGGATCACCTTCACCGCGACGAGGTCGGGGCCGCCGTCGGCGGGGCGCGCCAGATAGACGCGCCCCATCCCGCCGCTGCCGAGCAGCCCCAGCGACACGTACGGACCGATCCGTTCCGGGTCGCCGGGACGCAGCGGCAGCGCCCCCGCCTGCCGTAGCGCCGGAGCCCTGTCCGCTGAACCCGGTGGCCCCGGCCGCTGGTCTGACACAACACCCCCGAAATGATTTTTGGCGTACGTCAGTTCGCCCCCTGAAGGCTGAGGCTAGCTCAGCGAGGGCTCGCGGTCCGGGTTTCGGTCACTTCCGGCCCCTCGGCACCTCAGGAGACCGTGCGTCGCACCTCCGTCGTGCCCGAGCCGACCGGACCGATCCGCAGCACCGTGCCCGTGAGATCGGTGAAGGACTCGACCCGCACACGGCCCTCCCCGCCCGGCGTGGTGCCCTTCACCCGGTACGCCGCCGGGTCGGCGTCCCCGATCTCGACCTCCACCACGGCACGGGCGTTCGGCGGCACGGTCACCCGGGTGGTGTGGGCGTCCCCGGAGCGGCGCACCAGGACCGACACCGGCCCGCGCACGGAGGGCACCGTCCCCTCGACCTCCGTCAACGACCCGGTCCTGGGCCGGATCCGGAAGGCGGCCGCGCCGGGCTCGCTGACCTGGACGCCGAGGACGTGCCGGGCCACCGCGTTGGCGGGAGCGGACGCCCAGGCGTGCGAGAGCGTCATGTTGGACTTCAGCGCCGGGTCCCAGGCCTCCGTGACGATCGTCGCCCTGAGCGCGTCCAACATGTGCAGCCACGAGTTGGTCGCCGTGGAGGTGAGCAGGGCGAGCGCGGCGTCGGAGCGGCCCAGCCGGAACAGCGCGTCGAGCAGGAACTGAGACCCGTACACGCTCACCTTCATGCCACCGGCCGCCAGGGTGTCGCCCAGCCTGGCCAGCACCTCCTCTTGCAGCGGGTCCGCCACACCCAGCGCCACCGGGAAGGCGGTCGCGTGCTGGGCGCTGTGCGTGGTGCCGACACCGTCGAGGAACCGCCCGCCCGCGCTGTCCAGCAGGGTGGCGCGCATGGCCGTGGCGAGGGTGTCTGCCCGGCCGCGCAGGGCGCTCGCGTCGGCGTCCTTGCCGAGGGCCGCCGCACACTCGGCGAGCGCCTCGAACGCCGCGAACTGGAACGCGTTGACGACCGTGTTGACCTGGGTGAACACATAGCCGTCCCGGCTGGCGGCGGGCCAGTCGACCAGATCGCCGAGGTCCTGGCTGGTGTTGCCTGGGGCCTTGCGGACCAGCCCGGCGGAGTCCAGGTACGAGGTGAGGTTCTTCGCGGTCAACAGGTCGTAGTCCTTGGCGAGTTGCCGGTCGTCGCCGGTGGCGAGGTAGTCCTCCCAGGCGGAGATCGCGCACATCAGCCGGTACTCGGTGGGCCAGGTGCCCTTGCGGACCAGATAGTCGTTCGACCAGCGGGCGAGGGCGTAGGAGCGCTGGACGCCGTACTCCGAGAGCTGGTTGATCAGCGCGTCACCCTCGTACGGGCCCCGCTCGCGGGTGGGGGTGTCCGTGTAGAGGTCGCCCCGGGTCGCCTCGATGGAGTACCGGCACAGCTCCCAGACCCGGTCCAGGTCGGCGTCGGAGCTGCGGAACGAGGCGTGCGAGTCGTCCCAGTCGGCCTTCCAGGCGCGGCCGGTGACGACCGCTTCCGACAGGTCGAGCGTGGTGCGCAGTTCGGCCCAGCGGAAGCCCCGGTAGCCCCAGTGCTCGAAGCGCTGCTCGCCGTCGCGCAACGTCCACACCTCGCGGTAGGTGTTGGTGGCGCGCAGCTGGTACCTGACCGTGCCGTCCGCGTTCAGCTCCTCGCCGAGCCGCACCTCGATCGTGTCGCCCGCGTCGCCGGTGACCTCCAGGGCCAGTCCGCCGACGATCTCGCGGCCGAGGTCGACCAGCCAGCGCCCCTCGGCGACCCGGGTGACGGAGGCCGGGGTGACGTCGTGCGGCCGCACCGCCTCGATCAGGGCGGGCACCAGACCGTCGATCGCCGTACGGACCGCCGGCTTCAGCCAGTCGCCGTCGTCGAAGCCGGGCTTCGTCCAGCCCACCGGCTCGCGGCGCAGGTCCCAGTACTCCTGCGGGACGGTGAAGTAGCTGCTGCCGGCGCTGCCCTTGGAGGGGAGAAGCCCGGCCTGGCGGCGGGCCTTCCAGTGGTCCCCGGAGACGACGGTGGACCGGCTGCCGTCGGTGTACGTGATCTCCAGCTGGGCCAGGAACTTCTGCTGCGAGGTGGTCCAGCACAGTGCGGCCAGCGCGTTGGCCTTCCCGTCCGCCCGCAGCGTGGAGGTCACGTCGAAGGCCTGGTAGGCGGTGCCGGTGCCGGAGCGGACGGAGGCGTAGCCGACGGTCGTGCCGTTGCTCCACACCTTCGCGACGTACTGCCGGGCCGGGTCGGGGGAGGTGGCCGCGACGTAGAGAATCGCGGCGGCTATCTCCTTGCCGGCCTTCGTGTCGTACTCGTGGCGCAGCAGCGCCCAGGTGTCGTCGGCCCCGTAGGAGGACAGCGAGGACGCGCCGGTGGGGAAGGTGAGGACGCCGCCGGAGACCGTGCCGGTGGCGAAGGTGCCCTTGTCGGAGGCGAAGTCGTCGTCGAGGAGGACCGTGCCGTCGGCGGCCGTGAAGGTGACCCTGTCGTAGGTCTGGGACTCAGTGCTGCCGTTGCGCAGTCCGATGTTGCCGGAGGCGTAGCGGGTGTCGGTGGTGGTGTCGACGACCGTGCCGTTCACGGTGGTGGTGAAGGTCGAGCCGGTCATGGTGACGCTCAGGTCGACCCATTCCCCGGCGGTGACCGCGAACGGCAGCCGCACCTCGGCGAGCACGGTGTACGTACCGTTCACACAGACGTGCTTGCGCAGCACGCCGGTGGCACCCGCGCGCAGCTGCCACATGTAGTTGTTGGCGGTGTTCGTGGCCCGGAACCACAGCCCGGCGGCCACGGCGGTGATCTTCACGCGGACGGTGAGGGTGCCGTCGGTCATCACCGGCCCGGCCGGCGCCCAGATCGGCTTCGCCTCCCACTCGTCCTCGACCGAGGTGGCCAGCAGGGTCGGCTCCGACCAGGCCGACCGCTTCTCGCCCCAGCTGCTGACCCGCCACCAGTAGGCCGTGCGGGGCTTCAGCGCCGGTCCCCCGTAGGGGACGGCCGTGGAGTCGGCGGACTTCCGCCTGCCGGAGTCCCACACCAGGTCGTCGTCCTCGAAACCGCCGGGGGTGGCCGCCACCTGCAACTGGTAGGCCCGCTGCACGGTGCCGGCGCAGAAGTCGGGCACCTGCCAGCTGAAGCGGGGGCCCTGCCCGGCACTCGTGCCGAGGGCCCGCGGCAGCAGGTCGGTGAGCGTTCCGGTGGGCGCGGGCGGCTTCCCGGCGGCCGTGGCCACGGCTCCCGTGCCGGGGGCCGCGAAGGCCCGGGGCCCGGACAGAACGACGGAGGCGGTCACGGTGCCGCCGAGCTGGAGAAGTCTTCGCCGTGAGAAGTCCCGTGCCATGTGCACCTTCGGTTTTCGCTGGGGCCGGTGGGATGAATGGTTTCAACGCGATTGCCCGGAGGTTATGGTTCCACGTCGAATCCGGTCAATGGTTCGGAACCGATCGCGCTCACTAGAATGAAACGATTTAACAGGGCCCCGGATCTGGCGGCACGGACCGGCGAGGGCGAGGAGGTGGGCGGCCGCTTCGACGGCCGGTTCGCGGTGGGGAGTTGACGGGTGAGCCGGGTGCGCAGCGGCGGCCCGCGTGGCACTGAGGGTCATGGTGGCCAGGAGGTCGTGGGGGCGCGGCTGTTCACGGGCGCGCCGACCGGGCGGAATGTCCGACTGGCGTACAGTCTGGGCCGGGAAGTGACTGGGCTCACATGGCACTGAGTGACACGATTCCTGTGGTGCGACTGCATCATTGCCGGAACCATGGTGTCCCCATGGCAGCTCGAAGGGATCAGGGATGCTCCGCAAGGTACTGGTCGCCAACCGTGGCGAGATCGCCATCCGCGCGTTCCGCGCCGGGTACGAAGTGGGCGCGCGGACGGTCGCCGTCTTCCCCCACGAGGACCGCAACTCGCTGCACCGGCTCAAGGCCGACGAGGCCTACGAGATCGGCGAACCCGGGCATCCCGTGCGCGCCTACCTCTCCGTCGAGGAGATCATGCGCGCCGCCCGGCTGGCGGGCGCCGACGCCGTCTACCCGGGCTACGGGTTCCTGTCCGAGAACCCCGAGCTGGCCCGCGCGTGCGAGGAGGCCGGCATCACCTTCGTCGGCCCCAGCGCCCACATCCTGGAGCTGACCGGCAACAAGGCCCGCGCCGTCGCCGCCGCCCGCGCCGCCGGCGTACCGGTTCTCGGCTCCTCCGAGCCCTCCACCGACGTCGACGAACTGGTCCGCGCCGCCGACGAGATCGGCTTCCCCGTCTTCGTCAAGGCCGTCGCGGGCGGCGGCGGTCGCGGTATGCGCCGCGTCGAGGACCCGGCGGCGCTGCGCGAGTCCATCGAGGCGGCGTCCCGCGAGGCGGCCTCCGCATTCGGCGACCCGACCGTCTTCCTGGAGAAGGCCGTCGTCGAGCCCCGCCACATCGAGGTGCAGATCCTCGCCGACGGCCGCGGCAACGTCATCCACCTCTTCGAACGCGACTGTTCGGTGCAGCGCCGCCACCAGAAGGTCATCGAGCTGGCTCCGGCCCCGAACCTCGACCCGGCCCTGCGCGACCGTATCTGCGCCGACGCCGTCCGCTTCGCCCGCGAGATCGGCTACCGCAACGCGGGCACCGTCGAGTTCCTTCTCGACCGCGACGGCAACCACGTCTTCATCGAGATGAACCCCCGCATCCAGGTCGAGCACACGGTCACCGAGGAGGTCACCGACGTCGACCTCGTGCAGTCCCAGTTGCGGATCGCCGCCGGGGCCTCCCTCGCCGACCTCGGGCTCTCCCAGGAGACCGTCACCCTGCGCGGCGCGGCCCTCCAGTGCCGTATCACCACGGAGGACCCCGCCAACGGCTTCCGCCCGGACACCGGCCGCATCAGTGCCTACCGTTCGCCCGGCGGCTCCGGCATCCGCCTCGACGGCGGCACCACCCACGCCGGTACGGAGATCAGCGCCCACTTCGACTCCATGCTGGTCAAGCTGACCTGCCGGGGCCGGGACTTCACCACCGCCGTCAACCGGGCCCGCCGCGCGGTCGCCGAGTTCCGCATCCGGGGCGTCGCCACCAACATCCCGTTCCTCCAGGCCGTCCTCGACGACCCGGACTTCCAGGCGGGCCAGGTCACCACGTCGTTCATCGAGCAGCGCCCGCACCTGCTCACCTCCCGGCACTCCGCCGACCGGGGCACCAAGCTGCTCACCTATCTGGCCGACGTGACGGTCAACAAGCCGAACGGCCCGCGCCCCGACCTGATCGACCCCTCCACCAAGCTCCCGAGGCCCACCGACGCCGAACCCCCGGCCGGCTCCAAGCAGAAGCTCGTCGAACTCGGCCCCGAGGGCTTCGCCCGCTGGCTGCGCGAGTCACCGACCATCGGCGTCACCGACACCACCTTCCGTGACGCCCACCAGTCGCTGCTCGCCACCCGGGTCCGCACCAAGGACATGCTCGCCGTCGCCCCCGTGGTCGCCCGGACCCTGCCGCAGCTGCTGTCCCTGGAGTGCTGGGGCGGCGCCACCTACGACGTAGCCCTCCGCTTCCTCGCCGAGGACCCCTGGGAGCGCCTGGCCGCCTTCCGGGCCGCCGCCCCCAACATCTGCCTCCAGATGCTGCTGCGCGGCCGCAACACCGTCGGCTACACGCCCTACCCGACCGAGGTGACCGACGCCTTCGTCCAGGAGGCCACCGAGACCGGCATCGACATCTTCCGGATCTTCGACGCGCTCAACGACGTGGGCCAGATGCGGCCCGCCATCGACGCCGTACGCGCCACCGGCACGGCCGTCGCCGAGGTCGCCCTCTGCTACACCTCCGACCTGTCGAACCCCGCCGAGCAGCTCTACACCCTCGACTACTACCTGCGGCTGGCCGAGCAGATCGTCGAGGCGGGCGCCCACGTCCTGGCCGTCAAGGACATGGCAGGCCTGCTGCGCGCCCCCGCCGCCACCAAGCTCGTCACCGCGCTGCGCCGCGAGTTCGACCTGCCGGTGCACATCCACACCCACGACACGGCCGGCGGCCAGCTCGCCACCTACCTCGCCGCGATCCAGGCCGGCGCCGACGCCGTCGACGGGGCCGTGGCCTCCATGGCGGGCACCACCTCACAACCGTCTCTGTCCGCGATCGTCGCCGCGACGGACTACTCCGACCGGCCCACGGGACTGGATCTGCGGGCCGTGGGCGACCTGGAGCCGTACTGGGAGAGCGTCCGCCGTATCTACGCCCCCTTCGAGGCGGGCCTCGCCTCCCCGACCGGCCGCGTCTACGACCACGAGATCCCCGGCGGCCAGCTCTCCAACCTGCGCACCCAGGCCGTCGCGCTCGGCCTAGGCGACCGCTTCGAGGACATCGAGGCGATGTACACCGCCGCCGATCGCATCCTCGGCCACCTGGTGAAGGTCACCCCCTCCTCCAAGGTGGTCGGCGACCTCGCGCTGCACCTCGTCGGCGCCGGAGTGACCCCCGCCGACTTCGAGGCCACGCCCGACCGGTTCGACATCCCCGACTCCGTCATCGGCTTCCTGCGCGGCGAACTGGGCACCCCGCCCGGTGGCTGGCCCGAGCCGTTCCGCAGCAAGGCCCTCCAGGGCCGCGCCGACGCCAAGCCCGTCCAGGATCTCGGCACCGAGGACCGTGCCGGGCTGGAGAAGGACCGCCGCGCCACCCTCAACCGGCTCCTCTTCCCCGGCCCGACGCGCGAGTTCGAGACCCACCGCCAGACCTACGGCGACACCAGCGTCCTCGACAGCAAGGACTTCTTCTACGGTCTCGGCCCCGGCAGGGAGTACGCCGTCGACCTGGAGCCCGGTGTGCGGCTGCTCATCGGTCTGGAGGCCGTCGGCGAGGCGGACGAACGCGGGATGCGCACGGTGATGTCGACCCTGAACGGCCAACTGCGGCCGATCCAGATCCGCGACAAGGCCGCCTCCACCGACATCCCCGTCACCGAGAAGGCCGACCGCTCCAACCCGGGCCACGTCGCCGCCCCGTTCGCCGGGGTGGTCACCCTCGCGGTCGCCGAGGGGGACGAGGTCGCTGCCGGTGCCACGGTCGCCACCATCGAGGCCATGAAGATGGAGGCCACCATCACCGTCCCGAAGGCCGGCCGGGTCTCACGCCTCGCTATCAACAAGATCCAGCAGGTGGAGGGCGGCGACCTGCTCGTCGAGATCGTCTAACGGCTGACGGCATATGAGGCCGGCTCAGGCGCGGGGGAAGAACTGCAGCACCGCCGTGCCGCCTTCGAGGGACTTCACCCGGAAGCCGAGGCCGTTGAGGCCGCCGGTGCCGCCCTCGCCGATCGAGGAGCTGAGATGCGTACCGGCTCCCGAGGACCGGAGTACGACGGCGTCGTCGGTGATCTTCGTGACGCGGAGATCACCGACGCCGAAACGGCTGTCGACCTCGATGGACAGCGGCTCGGACACGGTGAGTTCGCACCGGCCGTCGAAGCAGGGTCCGGTGCCGGTGCCGGTGCCTGTGGCGGGGCCTGCGGCCGTGCCTCGACGACCGTTGTCGTCGCTCTTGTCGGCGGCCTCGGGTTCGGCCTCGGGTTCGGCCTCGGCCTCGGCGGTCGTGGTGGACGTCGGGGGCGTCGTCGGCCGCTGCCGCGTCTCTGCCGGCGGCCTGTCCCCGCCGCCGGAGCCGTCGTGCCGAACGCCGTCGCCGTCGCCGCCGCAGCCGGTGAGCGCCCATGCCAGGGCCGCCGCCGCCAAGACGCCGAACCGGCCCCTGCCCGTGCCCATACGCCCACCTTTCAACTCGTACGCCCCTACACCCTGTTGACGCCTCGTTACGGGACGCGTCCCTTTATACGCGGTCCGTGGCGACGAGCGAAGCCGTGAAGGGGTGGTAACTGCTCGCCGGGGAGTCCGTACGAGGTCGAGTTGGCTCGATCGTGTGATGGTCAGTTCGCTGGCTTGCGGTGTCCTGGGCTGATCGGGTTGACGTGCTCGGGCGATCTGGGACGCCGGGAACGGAGCCAGCGTGCGGAGCCCCCTCTCCTCCGGAGAGAAGGTTTGGGGTCTCTCCGTCGCCCTTTGTCCGTACCCACTAGGCCAGGTCGTGAGGGAACTGGCCTCCCTGGCTCGGACCACGCACGCGATGCGTGTCGCTGCCCAGGGGTCGAGTACGCCGGGGACCAGTGCGCTCAAGACCGTTCGGGGCGTGCGGCTGGACATGTGCACTCATGCTCAGTCCAAAGGAACGGTGCTGTGGTGTGGTGAGGAGTTGACGGGCGGGGCCCTGCTCGACGATCTCCCCCGCGTCCATGACGGCGATGCGATCGGCGACGGAGGCGGTGTCCAGGTCGTGGGTGATCAGGACCAGCGCCGGTGCGGCGGGAGCCGTTCCGGTGTCCGGGCCGGTGTCGAGCAGGCCCGTGAGGACGTCGAGGATGCCGCGTCGGCTGACCGTGTCCAGGCCCGAGGTGATCTCGTCGCAGATCAGGACGCGGGGGTGGGCGAGCAGCGCGCGGGCCAGGGCGGCTCGCTGGAGTTCGCCACCCGACAGCTGGGTGGGGAGGCGCTGGGCCAGTTCCGGGAGGAGGCCCAGGCGGGTCAGGATCGCCAGCGCCTCGGTCTCAGCGGTTCGCGTGTCCACTCCGCGCAGCCGGACCGCCGTGCGGGCGACCTGCCGCAGGACCGGGCGGTGTTCGTCGAACGTGGCGCGGGCGTCCTGGAAGACGTACTGCACGGACGCCAACTGGCCCCGGGTGCGGTCGCGAAGGCTGCGGGGCAGCGGGGTGCCGTCGAGGAGGACTTCGCCGTCGTGGTCGCGGTGGAGTCCGGCGAGGCAGCGGGCCAGCGTGGTCTTGCCGCTGCCCGAACGGCCGACGACGGCCAGCAACTGTCCCGCGTGGAAGTCGAGTTCGGGCGCCCGCACGGTCACCGAAGCACCCCGTGAGCCGTCGCGGTGGCGGGCGACGAGGCTTCGTACGCGCAGCACCGGTCGGTCGCCGCCCGTGGCCGCTGTTCCGTCCGGCTCGTCCGTGGTGCCCCGGTGGGTGAACGACGCCTGGGCATCCAGGAGTTGGCGCGTCCATTCATGCCGGGGCGCGGACCACACCTGCTGTGTGGGTCCGGATTCCACGACACGTCCCGCTCGCATGACATGGACCTCGTCGGCGAGCGAGCGGACGACGTCGAGGTCGTGGCTGAGCAGGACGACCGCGATGCCGCGCGCGGCGACCGTCGCCAGCTGTTCGACGACAAGGCTCTTGGTCAGCGCGTCCTGGCCGGTGGTGGGCTCGTCGGCGACGACGACCTCGGCGCCGAGCAGGAGGGCCTGGGCGAGGACCACACGTTGCTGCTGACCGCCGGAGAGCTGGTGCGGGTGGCGGCGCAACAGCGTCTCGCCGTCCGGGAGTCGGGCGTCGGCGAGAGCGCGGAGCACCTGTGCCCGCGCGGCCGCCCGGCGCCGGCCGCGCGGGAGATGACGTACGCGTGGGCGGGCGATGTCGGTCAGGAGGGCGCCGATCCGGCGGGCGGGGTTGAGGACGGAGGCCGGATGCTGGGGGACGTAGCCGACGAGGCCCTCGGCCCCGCCGGATCCTCCTGCGGCCGACCGGACCTCACCGGTGACGCGCGCGCCCGCCGGGAACTCGCCGAGCAGCGCCAGCCCGGTGGTGGTCTTCCCGCTGCCCGAGGCGCCCACCAGCGCGGTGACCCTGCCGGGAAGCACCCGCAGACTCACCCCGTCCACGATCGCCCGTCCGCCCACCTCGACCCGGAGGTCCGTGAGCTCGGCCAGGGGGGCCGGGGCGGTCGTGCCGCTCCCGTCGTCGTACCGCGTCACGAACGTCGTTCCTTCCGTGCCTGTCGACCACCGGGTTTCTCCAGCGCCGCGTCGAAGAGGAGGTTCGTGCCCGTGGTGAGGGCGACAATCAGCAGGGCGGGGACGACCACCGCCCACGGCTGCACGAACAGGCCCGTGCGGTTGCGGTCGACCATCACCGCCCAGTCGGCGGCGTCCGGAGTCACCCCGACGCCGAGGAAGGCGGCCGTGGCGACCAGGTACAGCACCCCGGTCAGCCGGGTGCCGGCGTCGGCGCCGAGGGTGCGCAGGATCGTCCGGCCGACGTAGCCGACAGCCGTGCGCCACCAGCTCTCGCCCTGCAGACGCAGCGCCTCGACGACCGGCCGGGCGGCGGCCTCCGTGGCGGCGGCGCGCACGAGGCGGGCCGCGTCGGGCACGTTGACCAGCGCGACGAGCAGGGCGAGGCCCACGGCTCCGGGGGTGAGGACCGACGCGACCAGCAGGATCAGCAGCAGCGACGGGACGGCGATCAGGACGTCCAGCGGGCGCATCAGCAGTTCCTCCAGCCAGCGCCGCTGCGTCAGCGCGGCGACGAGACCGATCGGCAGGGCGACGAGATAGGCCAGCGCTCCGGCGCCGAGCGCCGTGAGCACGACCGGCCGGCCGCCGTGGAGCACCTGCTGCCAGACGTCCCGGCCCACGAAGTCCGTGCCGAGCCAGTGCCCGTCGCCCAGCGTGAAGGACGCGGCCCGTGCGGTCGGCTCCCCCGCGAACACCGGTCCCAGCAGGGCGAGGACGAGGGGGACGGCGATGACCGTGACGCCGAGTGCGAAACGTGCCGTGGGCCGCCCGCGCCCGGTGCGTGGGACGGCAACCGTGCCGGGCGTGCGGAGGTCCGTGCCCGTCGTCACGCCGCCACCCCCGCCCGGGGTGCCAGCCGGCGGGCGACCACGTCCGCGCCCAGGTTGAGCACGACGGTCAGGACACCGAAGACCACGGCGAGGCCCTGGACGACGGGGACGTCGCGTTCGGCGACGGCGTTGAGGAGGACGGTGCCGAGTCCGGGGATCACGTAGAGGGCCTCCACGACGATGACGCCGCACAGCAACCAGTCGATGGTGCGGGCGAGTTGCTGGGCGGCCGGGGCGAGGGCGTTCGGGAGGGCGTGGGTGTAGAGGACGCGGGTGCCCGACACGCCGTACCGTCGGGCGTGGGCGACGTACGGGGAGGCGAGGGTGTCGATCATGCCGGCCCGGACCAGCCGGACGAGGGAGCAGACCGGCCGGGACAGCAGGACGAGCACGGGCAGGACGAGGGCGGCCGGGTGGGCGAGGAGATCGGTGCCGTAGCCGACGGCGGTCGGCGGCAGCCAGCCCAGTCGCAGCGCGAACACCGTCACCAGCAGCACCCCGAGCGCGAACTCGGGGACCGCGTACACGGCGAGCGTCAGGGAGCTGACCAGCCGGTCGACCGGGCCGCCCTCGTGGCGGGCGGCCAGCACGCCGAGTCCGAAGCCGACCGGGACGAGCAGCGCCACGGTGAGCGAGGCGAGCAGCAGCGTCGGCCCGAAACCGTCGGCGATGTACTGGGCGACCGGGCGGCCGGAGGTCAGCGAGGTGCCGAAGTCGCCGTGCAGCAGACCTGTCGCCCATTCGGCCAGCCGTTCGTGCACCGGCCGGTCGAGGTGCATCGCCTCGCGGATGGCGGCGATGCGCGCCGGGTCGGGCTGGTCGCCGGCCAGCGCGACCGCGGCGTCGCCCGGCAGCGCCTCGGTGAGCGCGAAGACCAGCAGCACGACGGCGGCGGTCTGCGCGACACCGAGGAACAGCCGCCGGACGACGAACGACGTGCCGCGATCCGTCGTCCGGCGGCCGGGGCGCCGTCGTGGCTGGTCGCGCAGCTCCCCGCGCCCCTTCGGGGCGCTCGTCGTCACGCCAGCCACACCTTGTCGAAGCGGGCCCAGTCGAGCGTGTTGGCGGGGGCCTTGGTCTCCACTCCCTTCACCGTCCTGGCCGTGCCGAGGATCCAGTCGGCGAACCCCCAGATCAGGAAGCCGCCCTCGGTGTACAGCCGACGCTGCATCCGCTCGTATACGGCAGCCCGCTGAGTCTTGTCCCGTGTCGACTGGGCCTGCTGGTAGAGGGCGTCGAAGTCCTTGTGGTGCCACTTGGTGGCGTTGGTGGTGGAGTCGGTGAGCAGCCGCTGCGAGATGTGGGCCTCGATGGGCATGGCGCCGGACCGGTAGCAGGAGAGGGTGCCGGAGTCGAGGATGTCGCTCCAGTACGAGTCCTTGCTGCCCATCCGCACGTCGATCGTGACGCCCGCCTTCGCGGCCTGGTCCTTGAAGATGCTGGCGGCCTCGGTGAACCCGGCGGCCACGGCCGAGGTGTCCAGGGTGACCTTCAGCTTCTCCGCGCCGGCCTGCTTCAGCAGGGCCCGGGCCCGGTCGAGGTCCTGCTCGCGCTGCGGGAGGTCGGCGGCGTAGTACTCGTAGCCCTTGCCGAACAGGTCGTTGCCGACGACGCCCGCGCCGGACAGGGCGCCGTCGACGAGTTCCTGCCGGTCGGCGATCAGGAAGAAGGCCTCCCGGACCCGCTTGTCGTCGAAGGGCGGCCGGTCGGTCTTCATGCAGAACGCCTGCATGGCGCTGCCCCGCAGTCGGACGATCTCGATCTGTCCCTTGCCCTCATGGGCGCGGGCGGTGGTGGGGTTGAGCTCGTGGGCGTACTCGACCTGGCCGCCGAGGAGGGCGTTGACCCGGGCCGACTCCTCGTTGGCGACGACGAACTCGAGCTCGTCGAGGTGCGGGGCGCCCTCCCAGTAGGCGTCGAAGCGGCGGAAGACGGCCGAGCGGCCGGGGGAGAAGGAGACGAAGCGGAAGGGGCCGGAGCCGATCGGCTTCTTGTCGAAGTCGCCGGCGTTCTTCCCGGCGTTCTCCGGCACGATGTACGCCCCGAACGCGGCCAGCACGTTGGGGAACTCGGCGGTCGGGCGCTTCAGCACGAACTCGATGGACCGCTCACCGGTGGCCCGGCTCGCGTCGAGGTCGATGGGCTCCAGGGACGCCTTCGCGCGGAACGCCTTCTCGGGGTCGGCGATCCGGCGGTAGCTGTAGAGGACGTCCTTCGCGGTGACCGGCCTGCCGTCGTGGAAGGTGGCCTCGCGCAGGGTGACCTGCCAGCGGTCCAAGGTCTTGTTCGGCTGCCACTCGGTGGCCAGGCGCGGCCGCGCCGACAGGTCGGCCCCGTAGTCGGCGAGCTTGTCGTAGAGGGCCTTGGCACGGGCGACGTCGGCGAACAGGTTGGCCAGGTGCGGGTCGAGGGTCTCGCTGGCACCGCCGCCCGCGAACGCGGCCCGCAGCCGTCCGCCCCGCTTGGGGGTGCCGCCGTCGCCGCCGGCCTCGGAGTCGGTGTCGGTGCCGCCCGCGCCGCACGCGGTCAGGGCGAGAGCGCCGAGTGTGGCGGCGCCCGTGGCGGCGAGGAAGCCGCGTCGGCGCAGACCGGGGAAACGTTCGTCGTGCATGAGGGTTCCTTGGATGTCGATGGGGAGGAGGGAGCGAGGAGGGATCAGGGGTGGGGGCGAGGAGGGATCAGTGGGTGGCGGCGAGGCGCGCGACGACGTGCAGACGGTCCGCGTCCGCCGTTCGGCCCGGCAACAAGCCCTCCCGCCACGGCGGTTCGGTGCGCGGGCCCGGCCCGTCGTGCAGTTCGAGCACGTCGAAACCGTGCGCGGTCAGGAAGTGGCGCAGCTCCTGTGGGAACAACAGCCGCCAGGCGGACCGCTGTTCGACGGGTGGACTGCCGTCGTCCGAGGTCCAGACGCGGGTACGGCGCAGCAGTTGGGCGGTGCGGTCCACGGCGAGGGTGGTGGTGGACCGGTAGGCGGTGCCCTGCCAGGTGAAGGAGTTGACGGCCGGAGTGTCGAGCAGGTCGGTACGGCCCAGGAAGTAGGCGCCGTTGCGCATCTCGGCGACCAGCAGCCCGCCGGGTGCCAGGGCCCGGCGGCAGGAGGAGAGGAAGCCGTCGAGCTGGTCGTTGGTGTGGCAGTACAGCGCGGAGCTGTCCAGGCAGACGACCGCGTCGAAGGCCGCCCGGCCCAGGTCGAAGCCATGCAGGTCGGCCCGTTTGTACGCCGGACCCGGATACCGGGCGCGGGCGTGGGAGAGCATCGCCTCGGACAGATCGGCGCCGGTCACCGTACGGCCGGCGTCATGCAGGTGGGCGGCGTCGCGTCCGGTGCCGCAGCCCAGGTCCAGGACCCGTGGACCGGCGCCGCGGCGCCGCAGGCAGTCCTCGGCCCAGCGCCCGGCCAGCCGCTCGGGGTCGGGGAAGCGGGCCTCGTACAGCTCCGGGTTGTCGGTGAGGAGGTTGGCGTGCGTCATGCCCTGCTCCTCTCACCGGCCGTGGCGGGAACCACGGGTTCGGGGTTCGCGGGCAGCGCGCCCAGCCGGTGCAGCCAGCCGACGCCGGCCGCCGACATCAGGCCGAACACGGCGCAGCACACCCACGGCAGCCAGGTGTGGCCGTCCCCTTCCCCGGTGTCCATGGCCCACCCGACGACGGTGTTGCCGACGGCGGCGGCGACGCCCGAGACGACGTAGAAGATCCCGAAGTACGTGCCGGTCAGCTCCGGGCGGCCGAAGCGGGGGATCAGCTCCATCACGAACGGCGAGGCCACCATGAGGCCGAGGTGGAGGAGCAGCGCGCCGAGGAGGACGGAGACGGCGGCGGTCCACCCGGAGGCGCCGAGCACGGCCCCCAGGGCCGGCGGCAGGAACGCCAGACCGGTCACGGCGAGTCCCACACTGATCCAACGGGCCCGGTCGCCACGTGACTTGAGCGACTTGGTGATACGGAGCTGCAGCGCGAGGTTGGCGAGTGTGCCGACGAGGAAGACGAGCCCCGCCGCCCCGTCCCAGCCGGTGGCCTCGCGGGCCCCGGCCGGCAGCAGCAGATACAGCTGGTTCTCCAGGGTGAACATGCCGACCATGGCGAGCGCGAAGGCCAGGAACGCCCGGTTGCCGAGCACCTCCCGCCAGTCCCCGAGGACTCTGCCGCCGCTCGGCTCGGCCTTTCGTGCCGGCAGGACGAGGGCCTGGGCGACGGTGAGGACGGCGAAGATCCCGGCGGCCGTGAGGGCGGACGTCCGGAAGTCCACCAGCAGCAGGGCGCTGCCCAGCAGCGGCCCGATCAGCGCACCCGTTGTCGCGAACACGTTGAACAGCGCGAACGCCTCGGCCTTGCGCTCCCCGGCCTCCTGGGAGAGATACGCCCGCACCGCCGGGTTGAACAGCGCCCCGGCGAGCCCGCTGAGCACCGACGCGGCGAGCAGCACCGCCAGTCCGTCGCCGAGCGCGAACAGCCCGAACCCGACGGTCCGCAGGGCGCACCCGGCGATGATCACGCCCCGCGCGCCGAGCCGGTCCGAGGCGGAACCGCCGATGATGAACAGGCCCTGCTGACTGAGGTTGCGGACACCCAGGACGACGCCGACGACGGCCGCCGACATGTCCAGGTTCTCGGTGAGGTGCGTGGCGAGGTAGGGGATCAGCAGGTAGAACCCGATGTTGACGCCGAGCTGGTTGACCAGGAGCAGGCGGACCGCGAACGGGAAACGACGTATCTCATGCCACGTCCGCACGGCGTGCCTCCCTGGTCCCGTCCGCCGCTCGCGGCCGAACTCCCAGTCCTGGCACGTCCGTCGTCCGTACGACCCCGTCGGTGCCGCCGATACCGGTCCACGGGTCGTCCGCGAGGAGGAGGTGTCCGTCGAGGTCCACCCAGCGGGCGCGGTCGGCGAGGTGGACGGCCGGGGCGAGACCGAGACTGCTGGCAGTCAGGCAGCCGAGCATCAGCTCCGTCCCGCTGCCCTCGATCAGCGCGGCGATCCGCAACGCCGCGTGGACACCACCGCACTTGGCGAGCTTGACGTTGACCCCGTGCACCCGACCCGCGAGGCGCCGGACGTCCTCCAGCCCCACGGCGTCCTCGTCGGCGACGACCGGCAGCGGGGAGCGCTCGGCCAGCGCGGCCAGCGCGTCCGGGTCGCCCGGGGCGAGCGGCTGCTCGACCGCCTCCACGCCCAGCTCCGCGAAGCGCGGCAGCAGCGCCTCCGCCTGTGGCACCGTCCAGGCGCCGTTGGGGTCGAGGAGGAGCCGGGCCCCGGGGGCGGCGTCACGGACGACCCGTACGCGTTCGACGTCGCTCTCGGGGTCGGGCGCTCCGGCCTTGACCTTGAGGACCTCGAAGCCGTTCGCGGCGAGGCGGCGCGCCTCGGCCGCGGCCCGGGTCGGTGAGGTGAGGCCGATGGTCCGGGCGGTCATGGCCATCGGCGCGCTCGGCGCGCCCAGCAGTCGGTGCACCGGGGCTCCGGCCCGCTTGCCGACGAGATCGAGGAGCGCGGCGCCGACGGCGGCGGTCACGGCCGGGGGAGTCTCCGGAGAACCGGCGACCTCGCCGTCCCGGAGGGCCTCCAGTGCGCTCTCCGGATCGGGGAAGCGCCGCAGGTCGGAGGAGGCGTCCGTGAGGAGCCGGCCCAACGTGTGGGCGTCGAGGCCGTAGTAGACGCTGGTGACGGCCTCACCGTGGCCCTGGACCCCGTCGTCGTCCTGGACGGTGAGCCACACCGCGTCACGCGCGGCCATGGTGGAGCGGGAGATGCGCAACGGCTCGGTGAGTTCGAGGCGTACGGTGCGCTGGCTGACCTTCACAGTCTCTCTTCCGAAGCGGGGACCTTGAGCGGGTCGGCGACCCTGCCGCACCGCACCCAGCCGACGGCCTCGGCCGCGCCCGGACGGGGGATCTCGACGGGCCGCGCGGCGGCGGAGGCCGGGTCGAGGCCGTGGGCGGTGGCGAAGTCGTCGTCGAAGACGCTGCCGAGGTAGCGGTGCGGGCCGTCCGGGAACACGGTGGCGACGACGGCGCCCGGGTGGACGCGGGCCGCCCAGGCCGCGACCAGCGCGACCGCGCCGGTGCTCCAGCCGCCGCTGACGAAGCTGCCCCGGGCGAGGCGGCGACAGCTGTCGACGGCCTCCGCCGGGCCGACCCAGTGCACCTCGTCGAAAGCGTCGTAGGCGACGTTGCGCGGATGGATGCTGCTGCCGAGACCGCGCATCAGCCTCGGCCGGGCCGGCTGGCCGAAGATCGTCGAACCGGGGGAGTCGACCCCGATGAGGCGCAGCGAGGGCCAGTGCCGTCGCAGCGGGCCGATGATGCCCGCGCTGTGGCCGCCGGTGCCGACGCTGCACACGAGTACGTCCAAGTGGTCGAGCTGCACGGCGAGTTCGGCGGCGAGCGAGGCGTAACCGGCCGTGTTGTCGGGGTTGTTGTACTGGTCGGGCCAGTACGCACCGGGCAGTACGGCGAGCAGCTCCCGCAGTCGCGTGAGGCGCGCCGCCTGCCAGCCGCCCTGCGCCGCCGGGCGGTCCACCAGCTCCAGGCGTACACCGTGCGAGCGCAGCAACTGCCGCATGGACGGCTCCAGTTCGCTGTCGCCGACCAGCACGACCGGATGGCCGAGGGCCTGCCCGGCGAAGGCGAGACCGATGCCCAGCGTGCCGGAGGTCGACTCCACCACGGGTGCGCCGGGCCGCAGTTCACCGCGCTCCCGGGCACCCAGCAGCATGGACACGGCGGCCCGTGCCTTCATCCCGCCCGCCGCGAGTCCCTCCAGCTTGGCCCAGAACCCGGGCTGCGGGCCGGGCAGATCCGCGGTGATGCGCGCCAGCGGGGTCCGTCCGACGAGGGACAGCAGCTCCGGCCGGGCGACGGTGCGCAGAACGGTCGACGAGGTCACGGGCGGTCTCCCGATCCCGGGCTCTCCACGCGGTAGCGGTGCAGCGTGCCCGCGCCCGCGTCCAGCCAGAAGAAGGGGTACGGCTCCGCGCACACCGCGCTCACCCCGTGCCCGAGGAACCGGGGCAGTACCGCGCTGCCCGTCTGCGCGAACATCACCAGCTGCTTGCCGTGCGACAGGGCGTGGCGCCGCAACGGCTCGAAGGTGCCGTTGCTCAGTGTCATCCCGGAGACCAGCAGCGCGTCGCAGCGTTCGGCCGCGTCGAGCGCGTCGGTGACGACCTCCTCGCCCCACTCCGTGGTCCCGCCCTTGAGGTCGCACGGCACATACCGCAGCCCTCGTGAACGCAGGGCCTCCAGGAGGGAGTTGACGACCCCGACCACGAGCACGGTCGCGCCCGGCGGCAGGTCGAGCAGTTCGACGACGGCCCGCGCCCGCGCCCGCGACTTCTCCAGAGACGTACCGGCCGGGAGGGGGAACGGCCGGGCGCCGTTCTCGGGTGTGTGCGGGCCGACGTGCATCAGATAGGCGTCCAGGGCGGCCACCCGCACCGGCGGCAGCGGATGGTCCAGGAGCCGGGCGACATCGGCGCCGACACAGTCGTCGATCGCCGCGTCCGGCAGGGCTCCGGGCTCGACCGCGCAGGATCCCACGGCGCCGGCGAGACGCAGACTGAGCACCTCGTTGCGGTAGCCGGTGCCCCGCCCGTCGTGCCGCACGGCCTGCCGGGTCACGAACGCGACCGCGATGCGCAGCGTTCCGGGGTCCGGACCGAGCCGACCGGCCCGCGCCCGCTCCAGCAGCTCTTCGTACGTGACCGTCCCGGCCACCGGCGCGACGGTGCTCACCGGATCACCAGTGCGGCACTCAACTCGCCCAACAGCGACTCGACATGGTCGCGGGCGCCCGGTCCACCGGGGTCGCCCACCATGACGTGGCCGAGATACTCGTTGTTGCTGCCGGCCGACCTGACCTGCCGGCCTGGCTCGGCGAGCTGGACCTCCAACACGTTCGCCCCGTCGGCGAGTTCACCGCCGTCCAGGGCTTCGAGGGTGCCCGAGGTCTCCGGTACGAGGAAGCCGACGGCCGCGCTGCGCAGGCCGGTCTCCCGCCGCCGCAGGTCGGGTTCGCGGCCGAGGGCGACCTCCACGGCGGCCGCGGCGAGGTCGATGCCGGTGACATGGCGGACCAGCTCGGTGATGCGGTTCCCGGCGGGCCGGGGGTTCACCTCGACCACGCGTGGGCCGGCCGGGGTCAGCTTGATCTCGGTGTGGGCGACGACGCCGTCGGTCAGCCCGAGTGCCTTGAGCGCCCCCAGCGCGGTCTGTTCGGCCGCCTCGGTGTCGGCGCCCGTCAGCGCGGCGGGGAACATGTGCCCGGTCTCGATGAACGCGGGCGCCCCGCCGACGCTCTTGTCGGTCACGCCCACGACGTGCACCGCCCCCGCGTGGGACACGGTCTCGACGCTCACCTCGGGGCCGGTCAGCAGCTCTTCGAGGAGGACGGCGGGTACCCGGCGCTGCCCGCGCGCGTTCAGCGGGAAGTCGGCCAACGACCGTACAGCCGAGGCGAGTTCGGTCTCGTCGTCCACCCTGCGCACATACATGCCCGCGCACAGGTCGACGGGTTTGACCACCAGCGGATAGCCGATCTCCCGTGCCGCGCGGGCGATGTCGGCCCACTCCTCGTGCAGGGCGAAGCGGGGTCCGGGCACACCGGCGTCGGCGAGGACCCGGCGGGTGGCGTCCTTGCGGCAGGCGTCCGCCACGGCCTGCGGGCCCGGTCCGGGGAGCCCGAGGAGCCCGGCGATCCGGGCCACCGTCGGCAGGTAGTAGTCGCAGGACGAGATCACCCCGTCGAAGCCGAACACCGTGTGCAGGCGTTCCGTCTCCGGCAGCAGGGTGTCGAGGTCGTTGGTGTCGGCCGTGACCACGTTCCGCGCGCCCAGCAGCGGATGGGCCGTGCCCTCGGGGGCCGAGCGCAGGTAGTGGTGCAGGTCGCGGGTGAGGAACGTGAACTCGTGTCCGCCCTCCCGGATGGCCCGTGGGAGCAGCCTGCTCATCGATCCGACCCAGCTCTCGACGACCAACAGATGAGCCACAGCTCCCCTTTTCGTGCGGTGCGTTCAGGCGTCAGGGCAGCCCGACGGCACCTCGACCAGGAGGCGCCCGGCTTGACGTGTGCACCTTATCGATAATCGTTTTCATTGTCATCGGGGAGTGTGGAGGAGACGGAGGAGGTGGAGGAAGGGCGGGACCCGTCCCGGCCTAGCCGATCTGGACCACGCGGGCCCAGTCGGGCGGTGTGTCCGGTACGTAGTCGGGATCGTCCTCGTCGTACGTGGTGTGCGCGTGGTGACGGGGGAAGAGGCCGACCACCGTCCGGCACGGGGGCCGCGAGCTGGGCCAGGGGGTCTGCCCGTCGGTGAGGACCACGATCACGTCGGGCCTGGGGTGGCTGCGGAGCGCCTTGGCGAACCCCGCGCGCAGGTTCGTCCCGCCGCCGCCCATCAGCGGGATGCCCTCCGCCCGGCACAGCGGGTGGGCGATCCGGGCCGCCGCGTCGCACGGGACGACGGTGACGAGGTCACGGCGGCCTCCCACGGCCCGGGAGATCGCGGCGACCTCCAGCAGCGCGCTGCCCAGCTCCGCGTCGCTGACCGACCCCGAGGTGTCGATGATCACGGAGACGTGGGGCGGGCGGCGCCGCAGGCTCGGCAGCACCGTGCCCGGCACACCGGCGGAGCGCCGCGACGGCCGGCCGTAGCTGTAGTCCTCGCCGGCGCCCGGCGCGGACGCCGCGGACCGGACCGCCGCACCCAGCAACGCCCGCCACGGCTGCGGCGGATGGAACGCCTCCTCCGCCCAGCGCTGCCAGCCCTCGGGCGCGGATCCCGGACGGCCCTTGATGCCCTGGGCCACCCGGAACCGGACCGCGTCCCGTTCCTGCGCGGTCAGTCCGTGCGCCCCGTCCGGGCCCAGTTCCCACCCCCGCTCCAGCCCGTCGGCGCCGCTGCCGCAGTCCAGCCACGCCAACTCCAAGGTGGCAGCGCCGAGTTGGAACTGCCGTAGATAGTCCTCCATCAACTGTCCCGGGGGCAGCTTCAGGAACGCCGGTTCGACGGCCCCCGCGGGCTTGACCAGTCCGTCGCCGAAGATGTCGTCGTTGATCTCGCAGTCGGCGGCGATGTTCATCCGCAGCCGCTCCCCGGGGCCGGTGAGTTCCCGCTCCTTGGCGACCCGGTCGCTGCGCCCGTGATGGTCCCGCAGCAGATGGGACACCTCGTGCACCCACACCCCGGCCAGCTCCTCCACCGGCGTGCGGTCCACGAAGCCGGGGGAGACGTAGCACCGCCAGTACCGGTCCACGGCCATCGTGGGGACCCGCCGGGACTCGACGGTGTGCAGCGCGAAGAGGGCCGTCGCCAGATACGGCCGGGCCCGCGCCGCCTGGAGCCGGGCGGTGAAGAGCTTGTCGAGGTCGAGGGCGCCGTCGCCGATGTCGTGCCCGGTGTCCGTGCTCATCGGCGGACCTTCGTCGCCGTCTTCGCGCGGGCCGCCGCCTCGTCCGCCCGCCGGGAGAGGGTGACCACTCCGGCGAGGTTCTCGATCGCCGTCGGAACGTCCCAGTCGTCGCGGCGCAGTGAGGCCAGGGTGGTGGCGGGCACGACCACCAGATCCGGCGCCCCTGTCTCCAACGCCCGGACCAGCAGCGTCCATGCCGCGTCCCAGCGTGCCTTGTCCGGCCGCGACCGGACCGCCGCCACCACCCCGTCGAGCACCGCCTGCCGCAAGTCCCCCCGCTGGGGCAGTTCCTCCGCCGTCGGATCGGCGAGCAGCACCTCGGGATCGGGGAGGTCCAGCCGGTCCAGTCCGGCCAGCAGCTCCAGCCCCGGACCGTCGCCGACGGTGCCCCGTACCAGGAGGGACAGCACCTCGCGCGAGACACCGGAGGCCGTCGCGAAGGCGATCAGACGCAGCGTCATCTCCCAGCTCCGCGGCGACGGCCACGGCCCGCCCCGTCGGGTCTCGCTGTTGGGCAGCTGATGCACCAGCTTGGGCCGCGCGGCCAGCAGCGTGCACACCGCGCGCCGGGCGAAGTCCACGGCCTCCGCCAGCCGCTCCGGTGCCAGCCGCGGCAGGGTGGCCCGGGGCCAGGTTCCCCCGAGCCCTCGTACGACCACCTCGTGGTCGTGCGTCCACTGCAGGTGTACGAACCGGTTGGCCAGCGGCGGACTCAGCTCCCAGCCGTCGGCCGCCGAGGACCTGGGGTTGGCGGCGGCCACGATCCTGACGTCCGGCGGCAGTTGGAGCGTGCCGATCCTGCGCTCCAGCACCAGCCGCAACAACGCGGCCTGGACTGCGGGCGGCGCCGTCGACAGCTCGTCCAGGAACAGCAGCCCCCGGCCGGCGCGCACCAGCCGCACCGCCCAGTCCGGCGGAGCCATGGGGACACCCTGCTCGGCCGGGTCGTCCCCCACGATCGGCAGGCCGGAGAAGTCGGACGGCTCGTGGACGCTGGCGATCACGGTCGTCAGCGGAAGATCCAGCGAGGCCGCGAGCTGGGTCAGCGCCGCGGTCTTGCCGATGCCCGGCTCACCCCACAGCAGTACGGGCAGGTCCGCGGCGACGGCCAGGGTCAGCGCCTCCAGCTGGATGTCGGGGCGCGGTTCGGTGGACGTGGTGCGCAGCATGCTCAACAGGTCTGCGGCCACGTCGAGTTGGGAGAGCGGGTCGGCGTCGGAGGGGAGGGCGAACGGCGTGCGTGTGGACATGTGTGATCACCTTGGGGTGTAGAGAGCCGAAGTCGGACGTGCGCGGTCGGGCGCACGCGAATGGCGCGGTCGGAAGCGTGTGAGGTGCGCAGGCGTCAGCGCGTGAGATGCGCGGTCGTCAGCGCGTGAGGTGCGTGGTCAGAAGAAGGTCGCCACGCGGGGGCGGCGCTGGCGGGACGGGCGACGGCCGACGTTGGAGCGGACCCGGCCGGGGAGGGGTTCGGCGAGACCGGCCCGGTACAGCCCGTAGACGATGCGCCGGTGCGCGGCGGACTCCAACTCGTCCCGCAGCGGGCCGTCACGCAGGACCGCGTCGGGACCCAGGAGCCCTTCGACGACCGCCAGCGCACCGGCGACGTCCCCGTGGTCCAGGCGCTCGCGCACACCGGACAGACAGTCCGGGCGACGGTGTGCCTCGTCGATGGCCCGCAGACAGGGCAGCGGGGTACCGGTCAGTGCGACCAGCAGGTCCTCACGCCGGAGTTCGTCCGGGTCGTGGTCGAGGGCCACCAGCACGCCGTCGACCAGACCGATCCGGTGGCGCTCTCCCCGGCACTCCACGATCCGCGGCTGCCCCGCCCGGTCCGGCGCCTCGGCCGGGACCGACGGCACATGGTCCTCTACCAGCGCCGACGCGACCAGCGGATGCAACCGATGGACGTCGATCGCACCGGCACGGATCAGCTCCAGATCGGGCAGGACCCAGGTCGCGGCGTCGGGCAGCACCGGCAACGCGCCGAGGGCACCGTCGTCCCCGGACACGGCCGTGAGCCGTGGCACGGACGGCCGGGCGCCGTCCCCAGCCGCCGGGCGGGCGTCCTCGCCCGGTGCCCGGCCTGTGACGGCATCCGGGCCCAGGTCGAGGACGAGCCGCCGGGCGCCGCACCGTACGACGACGGAGCCGGTGGACCGCCCTTCGGCGCGCAACACGATCGCCGCTTCCTCCGCCCACCGCTCGACAGCACCACCGTGCTCCGCCGCCCATGCCCACAACTCGTCCGATGCCGTCGATAGAGGCAGAGGCAGAGGCAGAGGCAGAGGCAGAGGCAGAGGCAGAGGCTGGGGCGGAGGCGCAGGCGCATGCGCATACGCAGGAAGAGACAGCGGCGGGTGCGGGTGCGGGTGCGGGTGCGGCTGCGGGTCCGGCGGTGGCGGTGCCCCGTCGACCGTCGGCCGGTCCGCTCCCGCACGGCTCCGCAGCTCACCGGCCCTGCGCGCGTCCCAGAGGTGGCGATGCAGATCGAACCGGTGGCGACGGCTGGGCCGTGGATGGGGATGACCCCGGGCCTCGGGCCCGGAACCCTCCCACAGCGCGAGACCGATCCGCTGACCGGCGTCCGCCCACGCGGGCGGAGTGCGGGCCACCAGATGCACCGGCCCCGGGCCGGCATCACCCGCCGTCCGGTACCGCGCCAGAGTGAGGGTCAGGCCCGGGCGCAGCAGCCCGTCGGGAGCGATCCTCGGCATGTGCCAGCGCAGCAGGTCAGGCGCCAAGTGCCGTAGATCCGACCGGACTCGGCCGGCCAGCTCCGAGCCGTGACGGCTCGTCAGGGAACGCAGGTCGAGATCGATGTCGATGGCTGCGGCGGCACATGCCCCGGCCCAGTCGCCGACAGCACGGCGGGCGGTCGCAGTCTCGATCATGGAGGGTGGCACGGCGAACTCGCGCACGCGCCACCAGAAGGAAAGCCGGGAGTCCCCGTTCGCGACATCGGTGAGCATCAGCACTCACCTTGCGCGGACGGGACCCCCGATCTGCTGAGGGAATGAGTAGTCATCGCGGGGATCGTAGCGCCACGCCTCTCGCTCCCGCACCTGTTTTTTTCGACCTGGTGTGCGCGCCCGGGTTCACCGTGCCCAAGTGGTGAGGGTCAGGGCACCGGCGTACGGTCGAACAGTGAACGCGGCGGTGGACGCGACCGTGCACCGCACCCTGCCTCAGCGACGCCTTGGCGACACCTCATGAGCGACTCGCGGCCGACCTCCCCAGCGCCGACCACCACCTCGGAACCAGGTGGTGGTGGAAGCGCGATGGCGCTGTTCGTCATCGCCTCGTGCCAGTTGATGGTGGTGCTCGACATCACCATCGTGAACATCGCGCTGCCGGACATCCAGCGGTCGCTGGACTTCTCGACGACGAGCCTCGCGTGGGTGGTCAACGCGTACACACTCACCTTCGGCGGTCTGCTGCTGCTGGGCGGACGGGCCGGGGACATCCTCGGCCGGCGGCGGGTGTTCATCTTCGGTGTGCTGCTGTTCGTGCTGGCCTCGCTCCTCGGCGGCCTCGCCCAGAACGAGGCCCAACTCCTCGCCGCCCGCGCCCTCCAGGGCGTCGGCGGCGCCATCGCGTCCCCGACCTCCCTGGCGCTGATCAGTACGACGTTCCGCGAAGGACCCGAACGCAACCGGGCCTTCGGGGTGTTCGCGGCCGTGTCGGCGGGCGGCGGGGCCATCGGGCTGCTCGCGGGCGGCATCCTCGTGGAGTGGCTGAACTGGCGGTGGGTGCTCTTCGTCAACGTGCCGATCGGCCTGCTGATCGCGCTGGCCACGCCCCGCTGGATCAAGGAGTCCGAACGACACCCGGGTCACTTCGACATCACCGGCGCGCTGACCTCCACGCTGGGCATGGTGCTCCTGGTGTACGGCTTCATCCGGGCCGCGCAGGAGGGCTGGCGTGACGGGCTGACGCTGGCGTCGTTCGCCGGGGCCGTGGTGCTGCTCGTGGTGTTCGTGCTCGTGGAGAGGCGGTCCCGGCAGCCGATCACCCCGCTGCACATGTTCGCCGACCGCAACCGCGCGGGCACCTACGGGATCATGCTGTGCCTGGCCGCCGCGATCTTCGGCATGTTCTTCTTCCTGACGCTCTTCACCCAGAACGTCCTGGACTTCAGCCCGCTGGCCACCGGGTTCGCGTTCCTGCCGGTCAGCGCGGTCATCGCGGTCGGCGCCGGGCTGACCTCACGGTTCCTGCCCGTGTACGGACCCAAACCGTTCATGGTGGTGGGCGCGATCCTCGCGGCGGCCGGCCTGGGGTGGCTGACCCTGACCGACGTGGACTCCACCTATGCCGGCAGTGTGCTCGGCCCGATGCTCGTCTTCAGCCTGGGCATGGGCATGGAGTTCGTCGCACTGACCCTGATGGCGCTCTCCGACGTCACCCCCGCGGAGACCGGCGCCGCCTCCGGACTCCTCAACGCCACCCAGCAGGTCGGCGGTTCCCTCGGCCTCTCCATCCTCGTCACGATGTTCGGCACGGCCAGCACCAACGAGGCGGAGAAACAGGTCCCGGACTTCCTCTCACAGGCGACCCCGGCGGAGCGTCTGGAGTTCGAGCGGACCGGGCAGCTGCCGAAGCCCTGGTCCGACGAGGTGCTCACCGCGGGTGTCTCGGCCGCCTTCGTCATGGCGGCGATCTTCACCGTGATCGCGGCCCTGATCGCCGTCCTGGCCATCCAGGTACGGCCCTCCGACCTGGAGCGGCTGAAGGGCGGGATGGGCCCCGGCGCGCCGCCCGGCTGAGGCGCGGCACGCCGGAGCGTGTGTCAACTGGTGCTGCAGGCAGCCCCGTTGAGCGCGCCTCAAGTGGTGGTGCAGGCAGCGCCGTTCAGCGTGAACGCGGTCGGTGCGGGGTTGGCGGCGCCGCGTGTCGCCGTGAAGCCGAGGGTCACCGAACCCGACGCGGGGATGTTCGCGGTGTACGAGGCCGCGGTGACGGTCACGTCCGCGCCGGACTGGGTCGCCGTACCACCCCACAGGTGGGAGACGCGCTGCCCACCGGCGAAGGCCCAGCGGAGGGTCCAGCCGTTGACCGCCGAGGTGCCGGTGTTGCGCAGGACGAGCTCGCCCTGGAAGCCACCGGACCACTCGCCCGTCACCCGGTAGCCGACGGCGCAGGCCGCCGTGGAGCCACCGGAGGCCGTCGTGAGGGTCACGGTCCCCGAGCGCGGCGAGCGGTTGCCGGCCGCGTCGCGCGCGTAGACGGCGAAGGTGTAGGAGGTGGCGGGCGTCAGGCCCGTGAGCGTGGCGGAGGTGCCGGTCGTGGTCGTCGAGGTGGTCTCCGTCGAGCCGTTGACACGGACCACGTCATAGCCGGTGACACCGACCGCGTCGGTGGCGGCGGCCCAGGTCAGCGTCGCCGACGAGGAGGTCACCCCGGACGCGGTCGGGGTGCCGGGCGCGGTCGGGGGAGTGGTGTCACCGCCGGAGGCCGAGTAGATCGCGGCCTCCTTCGCCGTGGCGGCGATCCCGTTCGCGCCGTTGAACAGGCGTTGCCCCCAGCCGGTCAACTGGTTCGGGTCGAAGTTCGTGACCATGTCCAGATACTCGACGCCGCCGCCGTTGCCGCTCCAGGACCAGCCGAGGTAGCCGAGGCCGAGGCGCTGCGCGGTGGCGAGGATGGCGTCCTCGTCGGGGTTGCCGTCGGAGTGGTCGTGCCCGAACTCGCCCACCACGAGGGGGAGTTTCGCGGCGACGAACCGGTTGAGGTAGTCGCTCACCTCGGCCGCCGTGTCGTAGACGCCGTACATGTGGATGGAGAAGACCGTGTTGGCGTCCGGGTCGGCCGCGAAGACCGACGCCGCGTTGTCGCGCATCGTGAACGCCCAGTCCTGGCCCCAGTTGGGGGCGTCCACCATGATCGTGTGGTCGAATCCGGCGGCGCGCAGCTTCTGGATCGCCGCCTTGGTGTCGGCCGTCCAGCCCGCGTAGTTGTTGTTGCCGTAGGGCTCGTTGCCGATGTTGACGATGACGTGGTCCTCCTGGCCGGTGAGCGCGCCCTGCACACCGATCCAGTAGTCGGCTGCCCGCGCGAGCGTGACCGCCCCGCTCTGCTCGCCGTACCCCGTGGTGTCGTGCACCTCCAGCACACAGATCAGCCGGTTGCGCTTGCACTGCGCCACGACGTTCGCCACGTCGGCGGTGTCGTTGCGGGTCCACCGGTCTCCGCTGGAGAGGACCACGCGGACCGTGTTGGCGCCCTTGGCCTTGATGTGGGCCAGGGCGCCGATCTGGTTCGGATACCAGGTGTGGGCGTGGTTGACGCCGCGCATCACGAAGTCGTCGCCCGACCGCTCCAGCAGCCGACCGTTCTCCACCCGGAAACCGGCGGGGGCCGCCGGGGCCGCCCGGGCCGCCTGCGCCGGAGCGCCGAAGGCGAACAGGGGGAGCAGCAAGCCGAGGAGGGCGGCGGCGAGCGCGGAGGCGAGTACGGGGCGTGCGGGCTGTGTGGGGCGTGGGCGGCCCGGGGGACGCGTACGGAATCTCATGGCGGCTCCAGCAGACGGGGAGTGAGGAGGGGCGCTGGTGGAT